>JANTGH010000037.1 GCA_024763055.1 Desulfobulbaceae bacterium | reverse complement strand
TGAGTGGAATCCTGGAAAGGAATGTTGTGGAACTTTTTTTTTTGTCGATTCTTGCCATCGACAACCTGTAAATGTTCTTCAGTTGCCCAAAAAATAGGCGATAGGGGGCCGTTGTCGATGTGAACTGTACAGATACAAGACAGGCAGTTGGTTTCCAGATTTTTGCCCAGGAGGATGTCCTGCCGATAATTTATTGATATATCGTTATTACAGGAAACTCCGCACATTCGGTTTGATTCCGGTACGTTTTATGAAATGGTAAAGATAAGAAATGACTTTTGTTGTATCCGGAATATGGACGGAATATGGAAATGGACAAAAGATAAAAATAAAGATTTAGAAAAAGACTGGAGATGAACAATGAAGACTACCGCCAAACGATATGAAAATATGCAGAAAATACTTATCATTGGTGTGATGGTATTGAGCATCAGTGGCATGCATATGCTTTTGTCCCATGATTTTCCAAAAACCCATGTTGTTGCCAGAGAGCTTTATTTTCTACCGGTTATTCTCAGCGCCTTCTGGTTTGGCCTGCGCGGTGCGCTTATCACTTCACTCTCTATTACCGCCTTTTATTTTACCTATTCCATCTTCCACTGGCAGGGCTTTTCGACGGATGATCTTGATCGTCTCCTGGAAATCGTCTTTTTTAACGCGGTTGCGATTATTACAGGATTCCTGCAGGACCGGCAGCGTGCCCATGCCCGGGAAAAACTGGAATCCATCAAGGCGCTGGCCGCAACAGTCGGCCACGAGATCAACAGTCCCCTCTTTGTGGCCATGGGCAATGTGGAACTTCTCCAGGATGATTTTGAGGAAGATTCCGAAACCTATAGCGAGCTGGCAGGGATTCGTGTCAGTCTGAAAGAGATAAAGGTGCTGGTGAAAAAGATTTCCCGGATAGAAGAGGTGGTTACCCGTGACTATGACGGGACCAGTAAAATTGTTGATCTGGGAAAATCATCGAACTCCATGGATCAACCGGTGAATTGATCACGGCGGTTATTTATCCACCTTACAGGAGGTGACCAAATGACAACACATAATCATCATACCCAAGCATCAAACGATCAATCCTTTGTTGATCCCGTCTGTGGCATGAGCACGGAGAATAAAGATGATTTTCTTGCCCATGTCCATGGTGAAGACACCTTCTATTTCTGCTCCTCTCATTGTCTGGAGAAGTTTACCGCCGATCCGGGGGCTTATACCGGGGAGCAGAAGCATGATGATCCGGAAGAAATGCGTCATCACGCACAGGAGACAAAAAACATCTATACCTGTCCCATGCATCCTGAGGTTGAGCAGGAGGGTCCGGGTTCCTGTCCCAAATGCGGCATGGCCCTGGAACCAATCACTCCCGCCGAATCAAAGGTGGAGTACACCTGCCCCATGCACCCGGAAATAGTCCAGGATACACCGGGAAGCTGCCCCAAGTGCGGCATGGCCCTTGAGCCAAGAAGGGTTGATCCGGAAAGTGTTGAGCAAAATGCAGAATACCTGTACATGCGTAACCGGTTTATCGTTGCCGCCATACTGACCGTTCCCCTGGTCATCATTGCCATGCGCGATATGCTGCCGGGTGGCGGCCTGCTTGAGCAGATTGCCACGGACAGAACTCTGGGCTGGCTTGAGCTTATTCTCTCCACTCCGGTGGTTCTCTGGGCGGGCTGGCCGTTTTTTGTGCGGGGCGTGCAATCGGTGCTCAATCGCAGCCTGAACATGTTCACCCTGATCGGGTTAGGCGTATCCGTTGCCTATATATACAGCGCGGTCGGGGTGTTGTTTCCGGAAATTTTTCCTGCTTCCATGCGGGGGCCGGATGGTTCGGTGGGCGTTTATTTTGAGGCCTCGGCCGTGATCGTCACCCTGATTCTGCTTGGCCAGGTGATGGAGCTGCGGGCCCGCAGCCAGACCGGGGCCGCCATCAAGGCCCTGCTTGGTCTGTCGCCGAAAACAGCAAGAAAAATCTCCCCTGTAGGCGTGGAAGAGGATATCCCCTTGGAACATGTCCAGGTCGGTGATCTCCTGCGCATCAGGCCGGGAGAAAAAATTCCGGTAGACGGGATTGTGACCGACGGCACCAGCTCGGTGGATGAATCGATGATTTCCGGCGAACCGGTTCCGGTTAAAAAACAGACCGGAGACAAGATCATAGGGGCAACGATCAATACCACCGGTTCCCTGACCATGCGGGCGGAAAAGGTGGGCAGTGATACCCTGCTGGCCCGGATCGTGCAGATGGTGGCTGAGGCCCAGCGCAGTCGGGCGCCGATCCAGAAACTGGCGGACCTGGTGGCCGGGTATTTCGTGCCGGTGGTTATCGGTGTTTCCGTGCTGGCTTTTATTCTCTGGTATTTTCTGGGGCCTGACCCACGCCTTGCCTATGGACTTATTGCTGCGGTTTCCGTGTTGATCATTGCCTGCCCCTGCGCCCTTGGCCTGGCCACGCCCATGTCCATCATGGTTGCCACCGGTAAGGGAGCAACATCCGGCGTTCTGTTTAAAAATGCCGAAGCCATTGAAACCATGCGCAAGATAGATACCCTGGTTGTGGATAAGACCGGTACTCTGACCCTGGGCAAACCGACCCTGACCGGTATTGTGCCTGCCCCGGATATGGACGAAAAACAGCTCTTGCAATTAGCTGCAAGTCTTGAGACTGCAAGTGAGCATCCTCTGGCGGCGGCCATTGTTGCCGGCGCCCACGAAAAAGGCGTTGACCCTGCAGATGTACGAAATTTTGATTCGGTTACCGGTAAAGGCGTACGTGGAACTGTGAATGGGCATGAGGTGCTGCTGGGCAATCTTCGCCTGATGCAGGATGCTGCTGTTGCTGTCGATACCCTGGCCAAGCAAGCTGAAGAAATGCGCAGGCAGGGACAGACCGTCATGTTTGTGGCCGCTGATAACAGGCCGGCCGGTCTTGTGGCCGTGTCTGATCCGATCAAGGAGAGTACGCCTGAGGCGATCCGCAAACTGCATGATGAGGGGATGCGGGTGGTCATGCTGACGGGTGACAACAAGGCAACAGCCGAGGCTGTGGCCGCAAAACTCGATATCGACGAGGTGGTAGCCGAAGTATTGCCCGATGAAAAGGGTCTGGCCGTAAAAAGGTTTCAGGAGGCGGGGAATAAGGTGGCCATGGCAGGTGACGGCATCAACGATGCCCCGGCCCTGGCCCGGGCGGATGTGGGAATCGCCATGGGAACCGGTACCGATGTTGCCATGGAATCCGCCGGTGTGACCCTGGTTAAAGGCGATCTGACCGGTATTGTTCGGGCCAGGAAGCTCTCCCGGGCAACCATGGCCAATATCAGGCAGAACCTGTTTTTCGCCTTCATCTATAACGGACTTGGCGTACCCATTGCCGCAGGGGTGTTGTATCCGGCCTTTGGGATTACGCTCAGCCCCATTATCGCTGCGGCTGCCATGAGCCTGAGTTCTCTGTCCGTGGTCGCCAATGCGCTCAGGCTGCGGTCGGTGGATATCTCCTGAAACTTTATTGCAACCCTATCCTTCGGAGGAACAGATGGATCTTGAACAACTGTTGTTGGAGCTGGAAACACTGCCCATGGAACGACGCCGTTTTGTCAAAGGCATGGCCGTTGGCGGCGCATTGCTTGGCCTGGGAATGCTGCCCCGCAGGCTTTCCGCCGCTGAAACCACCAGTTCGGGGCCGCAGATTCCGGTTTTGCGCGGGACAAAGTTTACCCTGACCATAGCTCCGCAACAGGTCAACTTTACCGGCAAGGTACGAACGGCGACCGCCGTCAACGGCCATGTACCCGGTCCGATCCTGCGCTGGCGGGAAGGAGATACGGTCAGCCTCAAGGTGACCAATCATCTGGCTGAGTCCAGCTCCATCCACTGGCATGGAATTATTCTGCCAAATCCCATGGACGGGGTGCCGGGCATAAACTTTGCCGGTATCGAACCCGGTGAATATTATCAGTACCGGTTTGATGTCCGGCAAAGCGGCACCTACTGGTACCACAGCCATTCCGGATTTCAGGAGCAGACCGGGTTGTATGGCCCTATTATCGTTGATCCCCTGCAGCCGGAGCCTTTTGCCTTTGACCGTGAGCATGTGGTCATGCTCTCGGACTGGTCGGATGAAAATCCAAATACAATTTATGCCCATCTGAAAAAGATGAGCGATTATTACAATTTTAATGAACGTACTGTCGGAGACCTGGTCCGTGATATCCGGGATAAGGGACTGGCCCGTACCTGGAGTGATCGCTCCATGTGGAACAGGATGCGCATGAGTGATCGGGATATTTCCGATATAACCGGTTACACCTACACCTATCTGATGAACGGTCAGCCACCGGCCGCCGGCTGGACCGGGCTTTTTAAGAAAGGCGAGAAAGTCCGTCTGCGTTTTATTAACGGCTCGGCCATGACGTTTTTTGATGTCCGTATTCCCGGGCTCAAAATAACGGTAGTTGCTGCCGACGGTCAGAATATAGAGCCGGTCACCGTTGATGAGTTCAGGATCGGCGTTGCAGAGACCTATGACGTCCTTGTTGAGCCCAAAGATGATCGCGCCTACTGTGTTTTTGCCCAGGCCATTGACCGGACAGGGTATGCTCGCGGCACCCTGACCCCGGATCCCGCCTTGACGGCTGATGTGCCGGACTATGATCCCTACCCGATTCTGACCATGACCGATATGGGCATGGATATGGCTTCCATGCCGGGAATGAAAGGTATGGATACCATGCAGGGGAAGGGCGATATGGGTGGTATGGCCGGCATGCAGGATATGAAAGCCATGAAGGGCATGGCCGGTATGCAATCCATGGATCATACGGCAATGAGGAGTTCCGGGAGGAAAAATAACAGACGCGGTCCGGCCGGAACGGGCAGTGATGCTCCGATCATTCACGCAAAAACCGAATTCGGGCCCCAGGTTGATATGCGTGCCATGAGTCCGAAGTACCGGCTTGACGACCCGGGCGTCGGCTTGCGCAATAACGGCCGCCGGGTACTTACCTACGCGGATTTGCGCAACCTGTATCCCACCCCGGATCCTCGTGATCCCGGACGGGAAATTCAACTGCATCTGACGGGCAATATGGCCCGGTACATGTGGTCCATCAACGGTATCAGATATGCAGATGCCGAACCGATTGCCTTTACCTATGGAGAACGGCTGAGAATTACCTTTGTCAATGACACCATGATGAATCATCCCATGCACCTGCACGGTATGTGGAGTGATTTGGAAACCGGCGACGGCCGTCACATTCCCCGGAAACATACGGTTATCGTGCAGCCGGGCTCAAAGATCAGTTACCTGGTGACCGCCGATGCCATGGGAGGATGGGCCTATCACTGTCATCTCCTCTATCATATGTTGGCCATGTTCCGTAAAGTTGTCGTATCCAAGTGAGGTGCAAGGATGAAAAAATATATAACAGTACTGGCGTGTTCACTTTTTCTGAGTAGTCCGGCATGGAGCGGCGAGATGATTGATGATCCGTTGCTGACCATGGTTCTGGTCGATCAGCTGGAAGTCAGGGTCGGGGACGGCGATGATCCTCTCTCCTGGGATGCCGAAGGCCGGCTTGGCTATGATCTCAACAAACTCTGGATCAAGACCGAAGGTGACTATGTGGACGGTCAGGGTGAAGAGATTGAACTCCAGGCCCTGTACTCACGGGCAATTGCGCCTTTCTGGGACCTGCAGATAGGCTGGCGGGGTGATATCCGGCCCCAGCCGACCCGTAACTGGCTTGCCCTGGGAATAAAAGGACTGGCACCTTATTTCTTCGACATTGATGCGGCCCTGTTTGTCGGTGACAGCGGCCGAACTTCCGCTCGCCTGCAGGCCGAATATGATTTTTTGTTCACCCAGCGTCTGATCCTGGTGCCGGATATTGAAATCAATCTCTTTGGCAAGGATGACAGAGCTGTGGGAATTGGTTCCGGGCTTTCAGACCTGGAACTGGGACTTCGGCTGCGCTACGAGATGCGGCGGGAGTTTGCTCCCTATGTGGGCATAAACTGGATTCATCTCTATGGAGACACCGCAGATTTTGCCCGTGAGGAAGGTCGTGATGGTGATGATTTTCGTTTTGTTTTCGGCGTCAGGGCCTGGTTTTAGGGCACCACCGGAACAATAAAGAAGAAAATAGGACACTTTATTTGGGTAATCTCTTGTTGCCGGTCTGCGGCATCGTTTCCCGGTGCCGTACATTTTGTTGAGTTATAGACCGGAGTAAGGGCCGTTGGAGTCCCATTCGGTCCGGTGGAGTTCCAGGATTTTGCCGAAATCCTTCTGGTAATCGACAATGGTGTGGTCAAATGGCCCTGCTGATACGGTGATGTCAAAGGCGACACCGGAAGAGACATAAATATAGCTTCGCAGCTTGGCCCAATTCTCGTTTTGACCGGTTATCGATGTGTCCGCCGTGAGCCGGGCTCCGATCCTGGCCCGCGCATAGGGGCCGCCCAGGCCATAGAATCTCAGATTGGGACGCACCTGTCCCCAGGCGCTGAGGGAATAATCGGCGTTACTCAACTCCGGTGGTTTGAACTTCCTGTTGTAGTGGGCAAAGGGCCGCCAGTCGGCGCCTGATCGTCCGCGCGTATACTTGACGCCATACTTGTTCCACACTTCGTAATCAACTACCTTGAGGGTTACGCTGCCTTCCGCAGAGCCACCGACGCTGATTTCAAATATCGGTCGCACCCAGACCGGCAGGGGACCGATCATGAATTTGATTGATGGTCCTCTCACTTCAGCGAGGGGCTGCTCCATGCCAACGGTGCTTCCTATTGACGAAATGGTGATGTCGGAATATTGGGTGGGCTTGAACGAGGCATTGAAACGTTTTAGCTTCCAATTCGAGATGCGCATGTACACGTGAATGGGCATTTTGAAGCCGATGGTGCCCTTTATGTTCAAGGAACCATGGGACTTGTCAAAAGTAAAAGCAAAGTCCGGACTCCAGTCACCGCTGAGGGCCGCCTTGAGGAGCATATTGTTTTCAGTGGCCTCGCTGCCGCTCTCCAGCGATTTGAGGTATATTTGGCCGTCAGGGCTGTTGGTGACGGCCTCCCGAAATTCCTTCCTGCTGAGCATTTTTACGTCCGGAGCCAGCTTCACTGTGGCGGAAGTTGTCTGCGGATTATTATTGCTGGAGGGCGGTTCGGAATGTTTGGCGTCAACCGACTCTTCGTGTTCGAGATCCACACTGGCAACCACATCGGTTAGGCTTCCCTCCTGGGTGGTCAAGGTCACGGTTCCACTGTTGTCGTTAATGGCCGTGACGCTGCGGATCATACCGTCCGGGAAGACCGTGCATGGACCAAAGATGATGAGCTGCCCAGCGGAGACGAGAAGGGCTCCCTGGTCGGAAAGGACGACATCACCCGTGCCGGAATCATAACTGTCCACGGTGACGGCAACGCTGGCTTTGACCGAGCCATCGGCATTGTAACTTTGAATCTTGCCGTCTTCAATGGAGACAAAAGCTTCATTTTGGATTTGTAGTTGTCTGACCTTGTGAACTATTTTTTGGGCATTGATAATAATTTCATGGGTGACCCTGCCGCCAGGATCTGTCACCGTGATCGTGGCAATCCCCTCATTGGTGACCAGTGCGATACCGTTCCCGTTGACATCGGCAACGCTTTCGTTGTTGGATTCCCAGAGATAGTCGGCCGCGTAGTTGACCACCTCCTGCAGATTGCTGAACTCCTCCAGACGTGAAGCCAGTTCTGTGCACTTGCTATCTAATACCCCATAGGTTACTGGGTCCACTGAGCCGATAATCGAACTCAGGTTATCGCAGACATTCATATTGGTATATCCGGGAGGCAATGTGACTGTGGCCAGAAACTCATAGAGGGCATCTATTTCATCCCATTTTTCGTCAATGGTCTGTTCCCACGTTGCCACCTGATCCGGAAAGATCAGATCTCCAAGCAACAGGCTTTCTCCGATCACGGCATCAACCTTTATCTTTTTTACGCCGTGGAAAAGAAGTTGGCTTATTATAGGAGTGATTTTCGCATTCTGTTCCGCAGCCCAGCCGGACTGGACCAGAGGGACCAGAACCAGAAAGAAAAGAACGCCCCATAGCCAGCCAATCTTTTTTCTACATGTAACCATAACGATCCACGTGCTGTATTTGTTTAATTTGGAAACAACTCGATAAACAAGGGACGGTTTCCATAGCCATCCTCTTTGAGTGGCCGATATTTGCTGTCAGGAAATGAAAAAAATTATGTCATTGTTTGGCATCAATGAGGCTGCCCTGATATAAGGCCATATATACCGGAATATTCCCCTCCCTTGTATTTTATAGCAATCCAGCACGGTGAATTCAAGGCCTTGTCAAAAAATCATGTATGATTGTGGTGACAAGGGATTCTTTCAACCCGGTACCATATGCTTCGGAAAACTCAAAAATCAATCGGGGTAAAAAAGAAGACAAACCGTCCCCCTTCAATATCCACCTTCAGCTTTGCGTCATGGCTGATGCCGTAATTGACATACCCCGGAATCGCGGAAGGGGCATCTGATTCGGTGGTGTGCTGCGGCGACTCAAAGTCACGGTCGCGGTCATACCAGGAAATCAGCATATAGTCGTCCATGTGCCTGGTGGCCTCTTCCTTGGCCAGGTCCATGGCCGCAAGATAATCAGCTGGTGATTGGTTGGGTTCCAGTTCCACCACGGTGATACCGGAGAGATCCGGATCTGGAAAGGCACAGACTTTGCCGGCGGGTGTTTCTTCGTGTTTTTTTGTCATGGGAATCCTCTTTTGTTGTATTGTGCTGACGATGACAACGGATAAGCTATCCGTTGGTTGTTAGAAAAGGTGTTAGAAAAGGGGTCATTTATTTTTTTTAAAATGTTATGCTGAAATTAACGTAAATGTTTGAAAAAAAAACAAATGACCCCTTTTCTCTAACAGCAGGGTCCTTCAATACCCAGCAGTTCGTTGATAACGCCGCGTACGCAGCCCTCTCCCGCCTCCACGGTAATGGCGAGGGCCGGACAGTTGCGCATGCAGGCGCCACATTCCATGCACTGATTTCTCGCCGTCATTTGGGCTTTATGATCCCTGGTAAGAGCAAAGACACCATGCGGACAGACGATAGCGCACAGGCCGCAGCCGATACATTTGTCTTTGTCAAATTCCAGGGAGACGACGTCTTCAAAGTAGCGAAATCTTTCCATTGGCTTATTTCCCTTAATACATTCGCAGGGCTATTGCCCAACTTAGGATACCGGCAACAAGACTGAAAAACTGCAGGGGCATGGCCCGCAGCATTTCTTTTTTTACGCCGTTTAGCGAGGTAAAGGTTGATGCGCCGGTAAAGGCCATCCCCAGCCAGGATGAAACGGCCAGGGTCAGCAGCAGCCAGGAAACTTGTTCCAGATAGCTGTAACCGTGTGTTAAAGAGCTGGTGGCGGCAAAAAAGAGCACAAAAAGAGAAAAACCGGCTATAGCCCCTTTACAGCTGAAAGCGCGTCCCGGCAGTCGGGGAAGAAACAGCGGAGTCAGGACAGTGCCGCTGATGATACCGATCAGCACGGCGAGGGCAGGCGGCAGACCATGGATGAGAGCGGCCCCGGCAAAATGTCCTCTGCCGGCAAGACCTCCAATAAGGAGGAAGAAGAGCATGAGCGGGATTCCCTGCTTGAGTCCCTGCATGAGTTCAACCGGAATCAGGACAATACGTTCCCGCAGAGGAAATGTTTTTCTTCGCATTCCCGGGGTTGCCTGCAGGCCGTTATCAAGAAATTCCGGCAAATCCTTCAGCGATATCGGGCCATATGTTACCCTGAATCCTGAATATTTTTTTACCTCATGGGCGGCCAGTCCCGGGGCGCCAAGCTGGGGAACGATCAGTTGGCGGTGGCTGACGATTGCATCCAGCCTGGAGGCCTGGAGGCGGTCAAGCAGCTCCTCGGTGCCGAAAGTTCCCTTTCCTGCCGCGCACCAGACATTAATCCCCTTGGTGTTGAGAATCAAAAGCCAGCAGTCACGCCCGGCAAGGGCCTGCCTGAGCAGGTCAAAACTCATTTTGTAGTTGGCGCCGACAAGGACGAGGCTGCCTGCATCCGGCCTGCCCACCGCATACAGACCCGGCTCCACCGTAAAATGATCCCGGCCGATATTCCAGCGCACCAGATAATGTTCGTGTTTATCCTGCCGGGTCAATTCTGTTCCCACCTGTGGCACCGTCCCCACGGAAGTGGCAACTGTACCCTGCACAAAGGACTGGTCGATAGATGGGAGTTTGAACTCTCCGGCCCCTGTGGGGACCTTCTTGGCCATGGGCAGGAAGGCCATGCCTTTGTCTGCAGATGGAGCGTTCATGATTGTTTATTGATTTTGATTTCAGGCATGGATTGCAGTTGCACGGGAGCACTGCTTTCACAGGCGCCACCGCAGCCGCAGTCTGCAGTGGATATGTCCTGCCCGTCATGATCGTGTCCGTGGTGATGGTCGTGGGAGTGGTCGCTTGCGCAGGAGTCAGAGGAACATCCGCAACCGGAGCCTTTGCCCAGCCAGCCAAGTACAATACGATAGAGAGGCCGGATTGAAAGGGCCAGCAATAACAGGGTCGCCGCCAGCATCAGCCAGGTGGGCAGCACATCGGCAGCCTTGCCAACCACGGCGGCTGCGGAAATACCGAAATTGAGATAAATTGCGTCAATCGCCAGCCCGCAGAGTACACTGACCACTGCTATGGATGTCAGGTAGAGCATGGTGGCCCGTTTCCCGAGCAGGCCGACCAGTACCGACAACGAGGTTATGTTGGTGGCCGGCCCGACCAGCAGGAAAACCAGCGCCGTGCCGGGGCTGACTCCCTTGGCAATAAAGGCGGCCGCAATTGGCGTTGAGGCAGTGGCGCAGATGTAGAGAGGAATGCCGAATGCCAGCATGAGCAGCATGGATGTAAATCCGCCACCCAGGTACCGTGTGATCATCGCGTCGGGGACCAGTGCTGTGATCACACCCGCAAGCAGTACACCAACAAAGAACCAGCCGGCAAGATCCGCCCAGAGATCAGTCGCACCAAAACGGATACCGACACCGATTTTTTCAAACAGGCTGTGGTGATGATTATGCTCTTCCGGTGGGCAGTCCACGCCGTCGCAACAGTTGTCGACAGGACAGCTGAGATCGGGTGAGCCCTGTTGCGCCGGATCAGGTGGGTTGAGAAGATTTTCGGCAATTCCGGCAACAAAGGCGGAGAGAAAGGCGGATATCGGCCGGGCAACAGTCATTATGGGGTCAAGCAGGGCCCAGGTGATGGAGATGGAATCCACCCCCGATTCCGGGGTGGAGATCAGAAAGGCCGTGGTGGCGCCGTTGTTGGCACCCTGTTTTTTCAGTGAGGCTGCGGCCGGCAGGACCCCGCAGGAGCAAAGCGGGATGGGGATGCCTAAAAGCGCCGCCTTGAACACCGAGCTGAAGCGACCGCTTCCAAGGTGATTGGCCACGTAGGACGGTGAAAGAAAGACCTTGAGCAGGCCGCCGACCAGGAGGCCGAAAAGGATGTACAACGAGGCCTGTTCAAGCAGGTACCAGGAGGCCGTCAGGCTCTGGGTAAAAAAAGATAGCATTGGTTCCTCAAAAGTATGTTTTTATCTAAAAATCCCGGTAGCAGGGGCCTGCCCATGCCGGAGTCAGAGATTTTCACTCTCGTAACACCACGCAGTATGCGTGGTGCTGCAAGAACTTTTTTCTTGTTACATCGCTTGCGGTGTAACAGAGTAATTTTCGTCATATAGACAACATTGCATACCCGCTGCGGGTAAATAGTGAATTGTTTGATGCACTTATTTTCATAACAGGGTAGCGGTGTCATTGTTGTAGCTGTGATATGAATTTTTAGTTTAGCCATGCTGGTTTATTTGTCTTCCCGCAGGTGTTCCAGCGCAAGATTGATGAGCTCGCCGACATGGGCATCATCCAGCCGGTAATACAGGACCGGCCCCTCCCTGCGATTGGCAACCAGATGCAGTTGCCGCAGGAGGCGCAACTGATGGCTGACGGCGGATTCGGTCACTCCGATAAACCGGGCCAGATCGCAGACGCACATTTCCTCGCCTGTCAGCGCCCACAAGAGACGCAACCGATTGGGATCGCCCATGGCCTTGAACAGGGCTGCCAGCTGTTCGTTTTCTTTTGGATCAAGCGCATGTTCATGGGCATTGTCGATTCGACCCTGGTGAATGCATCGGCAACTGCATTGTTCGTGCTGTGGAAGTATCATGGCTGCTCCATGTTTTACTATCTGAACATTTATTCATATAATAAAACATCTATTGGCAGCTGTCAATTGCCATGGCCTCGATAAAGTCGAAAATGGTGGTAGCTAAAAATGAAAAAATAATAAGTTGATAGCCTGCCTCCGTTGGTTTCGTGTCTTTTTATAAAATCACCGATTATTACCGTTGATCCGATGGTTGAGGGAGGAACTTGCTTACAAGGAGGAACTGATGAGGAAATACGGCTGGCCAGTCATGCTGGTTGTGGACCGGTATGAACAGATGACGGGAGAATCCGTGGCGGCAAAGCTTATCCCAACAACGTGACGGCCGAGGTCAGATAGAAAAGTTCGCCATGCGCGTTGAAGATTCAGGTACCAAAGGGGTGAACAGTCATGAGTTTTCCATGGCTGGACCGTATGATCCAGCCATGCTGGTTTTCATTTTGGCAGTAGACGTTATCAGTTGACTTTGAGCTTGCCGCCGGTTCCCATGCCGTGTGGGCCGGTCGCCTTTTGCGGCTTGTAGTTTTTGGTTGCCCGAACCAGGTTATTAAATGCGTCCGTCATGGAGGCTAAAATCACCTTGCCTTCAGGAGTTTTTTTATAGGCACTCAGACCACCGCCGATACCGGTTCCAGTTTCAAACAAACCCATGAGACCGCCGATATCCATACTGCTTGCGCTTCCTTCGGCCACGGAAACTTGAACGCCGGAGCGATTGTCCACAAGAGTTAACATGCTTTGAGCGTCTTTAGTCTGAAGGGAACTGCCGATTAAGGAACCGACACTACCAAACAGTCCTCCTATTGCACCCCCGATACGGCCGGTATCATTATCATGAAATAATAAGGTCGGCGTGACCGTATAGTCGGCGGCAACAAGTTGCCCTTTGCCGAAGTTACTGTGTTTCCTCAGTTCTCCCGAGCGATCAAGTTGTCGCTCCCGCTGCAGGCTGCGCAGGCCGGCGCCTCGTTCCACAACAACAAAGCAGTTGCTCTGTTGGGAGAGTAATCGGAGTACCGGCACTGTTGATTGAATGCCGTAGCGGCCAAGCCAGGAATACCAACTTGCGGTATGGTCCTCATTGACCGCAAGGGTGCCGATGGGTTCCGCGCAACGTTCAAGTTGTGAATTGACATTTTCAGTATATGCGCCGCCGGCGCTTCCTGTTGCGGTGCTCTTAGCGCTTTGACTCCCCATGTTCATCTGGCTGCAACCCGCAATGAGCAGAAGGGCTGCAGTAAGTAAAACTTGAATTTTCATAAACGGTCTCCACTGCTGTTTGGATAAAGTATTTTCCCCGGACCCGCCGGTTCCACGTTGAAATGTTTCATTTTATTATTTTATGGGAAAAAGGAAATTGGTAATTTCCCTTTCATGACTGCCTTGATCGTTACTGAAAAGGAGCAGTTCCAGAGGAAGCATTTTTCGGAAACTTCCATCGCGCAGGTTGTGTAAACGGGGATCTTCCTCTGCTCTATCAAGTCGGCCCATTGCCAAGGTTATTCATTAATACGTACCACAATAGGATCACCAGGTTTGCAGCCGGTCAGGTCTGCCGCATTTCCCCTGTTGACCGCAATTTCAAGATAGCCCGAAGAGTCAATTACGGCAACAAGTTTTCCCTCGGGTTGTTTCGCGTAGGTGCTTGAAATGGCGTCGATGGTATGGTCACCGATTTGGATGCCATCAAAACTTGAAGGTTGAAATCTGCTTAGATGATTGGTAGTTATCGTTGTTTTAATATTACCGAAACGATCAATATGGAGCATTCGGCCGATAACATGCCGGTCGTCAATGTCGGGTACCGGCAGTTCAAGTTGCACACAGCTGGTAAATGTTGTTTCCGGACCTACTTTATCCAGGGGCAGTCCTCCTGCAAGGGCGGCCGCTACCGGCGCCATAATATCCCGTCCATGGAAGGTGCCGCTGACCTCTGCGGGGAAGAGGGAGCTGTTTTCCACCCGGTGTACGGCTTCAATCTTATTGTCCATGGCCAACAGCGTCAGCAGGCCATTATCCGGAGCGATGAACAGATGATCATCACCTGTGGCGGCAAGGATATCGCGTTGGCTTCCTACACCGGGATCAACGACGATAAGATGGATGGTTCCTGAGGGAAAATATCTGTAACTTGTACGAATGGTGACGGCACCGTTGAGAATATCATGGGTTGGCACGGCATGGGTCAGGTCAACAATGCGGGCCGTGATATTGCGTTTGAGTATGGCTCCCTTCATCTGTCCAACGTAAGGATCCTGCAGCCCGAAATCTGTCGTCAAGGTAATGATGTTGGCAAAATTCATTTCGTAGATTTCCTTTTTTCGGCGGTAAGTGCACAAAAGCCTGCCCGCTCGTTTAATCCGCGTTGAGGTTTTTCAAAAGAATTAGGAGCATCAGGTGGTTGCAACAATGTGGAGCTGGTTTGATTTATCGAAAACCCGGCCTGCCGCACAAGCGTTATTGTTTCTTTAATCGTTTTAAAGTCGGCATACCTGTAATAGGGATGTCGTTGCTGCTTCTTTTGTGCCAACACCTTTCCCCATGGTGATAAGGCGGGTATAAAACCTAACAACAGCATGCCGTCCAAACGGAGCACCCGCCGACATTCCCTGAGAACAGTGAGAGGGTCGGTAAGAAAACAAAGGGTAAAAAACATACAGATTGTGCCGATGGATTCAGTTTTCAGGGGAAGTTGCTCGCCAATGCCCGCAATGCCCATTATTCCTCGCTTGGCGGCTATTCGTAGCGCGGCGGGGGCGGGATCTATTCCTATATTGATGTTTAAATGCCGGGCAAAACGTCCGGGTCCAACCCCAAGTTCAAGCCTGGGAAAGGGGAGTTCGGTGGTTAATTCCTGGAGCGCTGCCAGTTCAAGAGTAAAAAGCGGACTGTCGTCAAACCAGTTGTCATATTCCTGTGCCCGATCATTAAATACCCGGGATGCCTGTTGCCAGCTTTTTTTCATTTCATACCATTATATCAAAGGAATAATGAAATGTACAAGGGAGGGTTAAAGAAATTGTTTTTTCAGAAGAAGAAAATACAGGGTTCCGTCCTCTTTCATTCTGCCGGCGGCAAGTCCGGCTTTCTGACCAGACCCCCAGAACAGGTCGATCCTGCCGGGTCCACGGATGGCTGAGCCCGTATCCTGCACCAGGACAAAGCGTTCAAGAGGAACCCAGTTAATAATGGCACCGTTTTGAACAGGTTTTCTGCTGCGGAGAAAGGCAAGGGAGCCAGCGGGGAAACAGTGTTGATCAACGGCTATTGAGCGGCCGGCAGTCAATTCGCGGCCAAGATTTCCTATGGCGCCATGGGTTGCTGTCCATTCAAAAAAAATAAATGATTCATTGTGGTGGAGAATTTCTTTTATTTCCTCCGGATGGGCAACAAGATATTTGCGAATGGTTGCTATACTTGCCTCCTCAAGATTAATTCTGCCGGTTTCCACCATGAATTTTCCTATACTCTTATATGGCCGGCCATTTTTCATGGCGTAATGAATACCCCTGATCGTGCCGTCCGTCATCCTGATAAGGCCGGAACCCTGAACATGAAGGAGAAAGGCGTCTATGGGGTCTCTCAGATAGACCAGTTCATTGCTGCTTGCGGATTGGTGGGTTTCAATCTCCTTCCTTGTCCAATATTGCAGGAAATGACTCCCCTCTAATCGGCCTATCTGCTTTGCACCTGATTTGGAATTTCGACGGAGGACAAGATCGGAAGGAATCCCGTAGAGGGGATGGAGGAAAGGTACTTTCCGGACAGGGCTACCTTCAAAAAGAGGTTGGTAATAGCCGGTGACCAGCATTTTGTGCTTCGGATTATAACCTTCGGTGCCGGAAGCCTGGAAAATATCAAAATAGGTGCTGATCTGTCGATTAAGGAGAGTTGGAGAAGGATGTTTTTCGATGAGAATGCGGAAAAATTCAATTGAGCGGATGAGATGATTAATCGAGTAGTTGTGGTTGCCGATGGTAAAACTGGTGGAAGGGGGGCGTTTCCTGAGGTAAATCAGACTCTGTTCCATGGCTCTGTCAAGGCCGGTGTAGGCATGGGCATCGCGAAACAGGGGATATTGGTTTGTCGACAGGGGCAGCAGAACTTTTTTTCCACATCCGCTGAAGCTGAGTAAAAGCGCACAGGACAATATCAGGAAAAAAATTTTCCTTTTTCCCAGGGGAAACAAGTGGTTAGCGACCGACCTTTTTCCCTTTAATGGCTTCTGCCAGTTCGATTACGGCCATGGCATAGCGGTTGGAATGGTTCCATTCGGTGATTGCCTGGAAATTAGGATAGCCTGCGATATAGCGCAAAGGATACTGTCCGCCCGGCTGGAGTTCAAGCCCGACAATAGATAGCGGCCTGTTTTGCGGGGAAGGGGGAATAGCAGGGTTTTGTCTGTCCCGAACAATCGTCCAGGCCACCCGCCCTTTTCTTCCTTTGAGTTTTGCGGCAATCAGTTGCCGGTCCTTAAGGGTGCTGCCAAGTTCCGCGTAAAGAGGTGCCTGCAGGGTCCAATGAAAATGCTTGAGATAGTTGGCTATGGAGGCCAGCACATCAGGAATGGAGTGCCAGACGTCCCGTTTCTCGTCACCATCAAAACTCACAGCGTAGGCCCGGAAAGAGGAGGGAATAAACTGCGTCTGTCCGAAGGCCCCGGCATAAGAGCCCTGAATTGTACGGGGATCAACGTTATTTTCCTTACAAAGAACAAGAAAATGGATCAGTTGTTTGCGAAAAAATTTGGATCGTCTCGGGTAGGCGTCAAATAACGTATTGAGTGTCCGTAATACGTTAAATTTACCCTGGTGTGTTCCATACCTGGTTTCAATTCCCCAGATGGCAATAATGACTTCACGGTCCACGCCTATTTTTTTTTCAATTTTATCAAGAAGTTCCCTATATTCGACAAGCTTCTTCTTACCGATGGCGATATTTTTTTTGGTGAGAAACAGTGGTGCGTATTTATAATAGGGTTTAGCTTCCCATTGCTTGTCCATCAGCACGAGAACACGCCTGGAGATTTTTTGTCCGTAAAAGATGGACTGTAACTCCTGGTTGGTAAACTGATGTTTGCTTTTCAGCTCAGCAAAGAGTTGTTGATATTTTTTCTGCTGCAGATTGATGGGTTGACCGTCTTTGACCTGGTCGGCGGCCCTGGATCCTTTGGCCTGCGCTATTGAATTATTAAACGGGAGACAAACCATTTGGGAAAGTAGGATACTCAGGATCAGCATTTTATCTGGAAAATGTTTAAGGACTGCAGATATTGACGGGTGCATGGGAATGGAAATGTTTTTAAACGAAAAATTGATGTGAAAAGGCGGCAAGGAAATCATTCTTCAACTCAGCGGGCAGGATGTTGATTCCGGCGGCAGCGGCTCTACCACCACCGGTCGGAAACCGACGGCAGAGTTCATCCGCCCCGTATCGTCTATTTAAGGGCGCTCGAACACTGACGCACAGGGAACCATCCGCATTGAGTGTCAGCAGGGCATGCGCAAGATCGGGTTCCCGGCGTGCCAGGGTATTGGAAAAAACTCCGACTACCCGACGTGCCCAGGATGCATCGGGAAGTTGAAAGACCCTGCCGGCAGAATCCTGTTGTATTGGTTTGGCAGCCTCTGCCCTGGCCATATCATCTTTATATCCCTTCCGCAAGGTCAGGAGAATGGATGAATTCGCATGAAATTCCAAGGGATCGGCAAATTGATGCACATGCTGATAGAGTCGGTCCGGCGGGTAAAAAAGGTCGTTAATCGAGGCGCCATAGCCATTATAATTCAGCAGAATTCCTGTTTCCCGAAGGGCATCTAATTGTGCATCACCGAGTCGCAGTGACTGTGCCGCCGTTCTTGCCGTTTCATCAAGGTTGTCGCCAAAGGCGCCGACAACTGCCCAGTGTCTGTATTTCCCGTCAAGAAGTTTGTCAATGATCAGGGAGGTGCAGGTCTGGGGCGCCGGATCGATATGGGCTTTGAGAGCCGGTGAAACAGGAATGTCATCACTGAAATGATGATCCGCGTAAAAAATTGTGTTCCCCCGGGTCAGCAACGCAAGCAAGGGCTCACGATTGACGGCCATGGAAATGTCAAGAACCGTTATCCGGCTGTTTTCAGCATCCTTTAATCTGTCCAGTAAGCGGATATCACGCTTAACCCCTGTGACCAGACCGGCATCGGGTCTGGGATCATGCAGACGCAGTTGCTGCAGGGCGCAGATCCCATCGGCATCACCGTTAAAAACGTCAAAAGATGCCATCGAAAGGAGAGGTTAGAGTCCCGGCAGGTCTATACCAAATGGATTGCCGATATTAGCCAACCGGAACATGAGCATGTATTTCTGATTCCCGGGCGTATAATTGGTGGCAAATTCCACCGACCAGCAGGACGGCTGGTAGATGAGACTGAAGTTTTCCTGGATGGTCTGGCTGTCTTCAAGCGAACGCTCAATATCATATGATGCGATCAGGGAATAAAGTAGAGAGACCCTTAACCCTCCTTTAATGGATTCAGTATCCGTTGCCCCATCTTTTTTATTGGAAAAATAGTCAAGGTAAAAAATATCTCCCCTGCCGTTTCTATAGTCGGTTTCCAGCGCATTTTTTACAACACCCGCTCCGTAGACGTCGATGTCGGAACGGTAGACAATGCGGAAATCTTTCAGCGGGAACAGTGCGGCTTTAATTTCCACCGGGGTCAGCGGGGTATCACTCATTTTGCTTCGCAAATCATATCCCTGGCGAATTTTCAGGTAGCCATACTGCCGGTCATACTCCGACCCGCTATGCAGGCCGAAGATAGAGAAAAAGTTATCAAAATTATAGTAGATGATATTCTCGTCGGCAACCCGGTCAATGTTGTCAAATTCCGGCAGATCATCCTGGTTGACATCCGAGACATAACGATAGGAAAGAGAAGGTCTGAAGGTGTGGTTCCATTGGTAAATTTCACCCATATTGATGCCAAAATCGCGAACCATGGTCGTCCCGATCTTACCGCCGAGATCGATGAGAAAACGATTCTCGGTGTCGGAGTTCTGCCAGTCTTGCTCACCATTATCATCGATGAAGTATGATGTATTGCGGATACCGGCATCAACTGTGGTCTCAAGATACGGTGTCAACGGAACACCGGCGCTCACTTTCAGCGGCAGATCAAGACGCTGCGCCCGTACCCCTTTGTCCCGCCAGAAGTTCGCATAATTAGCTGTCCAGGAAAAATCCATCCCGGTATCATAGACGGGCAACAGGCCCGTATAGTTAATCATCGGCAGGTTCCACAGTGGATCCGGCCCGCTTTTTGGCTCCCGAAGATCGTTAATGCCAAGAAAGTCAACCTGCAGGGCGGAACCGTTATCCCAGGAACGGAGTATTTTCAGGGTATTTTCCCGCGCCAGTTCGGTCTTGTTTTGAAAACCGCGGCCAAAGGTATCAAGGAATCTATCCTGACTGGTAATAAATCCGGTTAGACCGCTGTTAAATTCCGTCAGGTAATCAAGGTCAGAGGCAATATCCAGGTCAAGCCGGGTGGTCCACAGGCCGAAATCCTGATTAGCCTTTCCCCGCACCCAGTATCGTTCCTGGTTGGTATGTTTAAAGTTGCCGTCCGCATAGTAGTCAGCATTGGCAGGATCGTTAATGTCACTTAAGTCATCATTAAGATAATTGGCCATGAAAAATCCCATGGCGTTTTTATCGGCAGTATAGCGGAATTCAGCCCCGGCCATAAAACCGCGTTCGCTTATATATTCCGGGTAAAGGGTAATATCACTTGATGGTGAAAGATTGATAAAAAAAGGAGCGGTCAGGTCAAAACCATCCCGATCGGAGAGACCGACGGACGGGAAAAGAAAACCGGTCTGGCGGGAGGTTTTGGCCGGCAGCAGAATAAGCGGCATATAAAGAACCGGAACCCCTTTTATACGAAATGTCGAATGTTTTAAAAAGGCATAACCGTTTTCGGTGATATCCGCATCGGCCGAAGCAAAACTCCAGGGAGGCGTCTCTCCCTCTTTTACCTTGCAGGTGATAATCCAGCCGTCTTCAATGTGGTAGGTCAGATCACCTGTTTTCTCAATAACCCGGCCTTCAAGATGCATATCTTTATATGCCCGGACAATAGTGGCATTATGAAAAGTGCCGGTTTCCCTGTTCAGATCAACGGTCCCTTCTTCCGCGCTCAGCTGGTCCGGACCAATATCAATCAGCAGGTTGCCCCGGGCCTTTATTTTGCCGAGATCCACATCATAGGCGATCCAGTCCGCCTTGATTGTCGTCAGTGTTTTTTGTTCCGTGACGGTTTCCGGCTCTTTGCCTTCCGCTTCGGTTTTTTCCGTTTCTTCACCAAGCAGACTGCTCCAGTCCGACACTTTTGTTGATTTTTTCTGTCGGGTAACGGTTTCTATCTTTTCAAGAACGACATTTCCCTCGGCGATAATACTGGCAGGGTCTTCATAGCGGGTGATTTTATCGGCAGTAATCTCCCACTCTTCAGCCTGCATGGAACCCGCATGGCCCGGGAAGGGGAGAAGAAAACAACATGCTGATAAAAGGAGAAAAAAGATAACAAACGGAGTGGATTGGATGTTATGTTGCACCTCGACCTGCTCCCGTATAAGATTTAATGGAATTTTCCGGACCTATTTTCTGTACCGAGTATTAACGCGGCAGCTGCCGGACGACATAAGCCTAATCCGTAGAAATGTACGCTTACCAATAAGTTGTGTCAAGCAAAAAGGAAGAGAATAGGCTTGCATGACCATGGAATTTGGTTTATCTATCTTTCTAAACGATAAATGAGTGTTTTCCACACATCCACTTGCTGTATAATCTTAGTGTATTTCGGACTTTTTGAGAAGGCTGTACTGCACTGATACCTCATCTCTTATGGATCACATTTTTGGCCCGGTCAATTCCAGGCGGCTTGGTCGATCACTTGGTATTGATCTCCTCTCCGAGAAAGTATGCAACTTAAACTGTATCTATTGTGAAATAGGTGCGACTACGCACTTGACCTGTGAACGCGCGGAATATGTTCCGACCGCAGAGATTATCGGTGAGATAGACCGATATTTCCAGGATACGGAACGTCTGCGTGAAATTGATGTCGTTACGGTCACTGCGAGTGGCGAGCCCACCTTGCATTCCGGTCTTGGCAGAATTCTTGCTCATCTCAAGGAAAAAACCGGAAAACCCCTTGCCGTGTTGACTAACGGCACAACACTTATGGATGCGCAGGTTCGCAGGGAACTTTCTCCGGCCGACGTGGTGATTCCGTCTCTTGATTCCGCCCGCGAGCAGAGCTTCAGGAAACTTGACCGTCCCGCGCTCTGCCTTGATTTAGGGGAGATTATCAATGGGCTGGTGCGTTTCTCTCATGAATATTCAGGAAAACTCTGGTTGGAGATATTGTTTTCCCGGGGTATCAATGACACGGATGACGATATTCATGCCCTGCAGATGGTTATTGATCGTATGCGTGTTGATCGCATCCAGCTTAATACCGTAGCCCGGCCGCCGCTTGAGTCCTTTGCCCGACCTGTCAGTGAAGAGCGGTTGCTGGAAATCGCCACCCTGTTGCAGGAGTATAATCCCGGCATCCCGGTTGATATGTTAGCCCGTGGAGCATTAACAAAAGATACGGCTGCGACATCCGTGCATGCTCCGGCAGAACAGGATATCGTTGATGAAATTTTACAAATGTTAAAACGGCGGCCATGCACGGCGGCTGATATAAATACGATCTTCCATTGCGGAGGTTCAAAAAAAGTTGAGCAGTACCTGGCGCCACTTGTTCAATCAGGAACGCTACATATTCGTACCCATGGGGACAAATTGTATTATCTGCCCTGAGCACAATGCCCGGAACCGTAAGGGATAACTTGTGTTATACCTTTGAATTTTTTGGTTTTTTCGTTGATGAAGGTGGGCATTTCAAAATGGCTTTTTGTCGGCAATGGTTATGTGGCGAAAATCGATTACGGGATTTTTTGCCTGGACTTGATGGCAACACAAGCTGTACTGCTCTCAACAGAATGAATGTAGGAATTATTAATGACGGAAAAAAAGAAAACGGAAACGCCTGAAAAGGGCAAAAAACAAAAGATACAAAAGGCATCAACCGGTGCCTGGTGGAAAGGTGTATCCAACCTGCTGGGAAAGAAAAAGCAGGAGGCAAAAACAGAGTCTGTACCGGAAAAGAAGGCGGAGGCTGTTGACGAGAAGAAAAAACAGCAAAAGAACAAGCAGGAAAACGCCGACGCTTCCAAGTCACAGGCCCCGGCTGACAAAACACGGACCAAGAGAGAACAGGCCAGAAAGGAACCAGCAAAAAAACCTTCTTCTCGGGGAAGAAAAACCGGGAAGAAGAAAAAGCCATCCAAATCTGCCGATTCCGGGCGGCAAAGAAAATCCGGCAGGAGCGACAAGCAGGAGCCCGGGAAGAAGAAAGGAATTGTTAAGCTGCTGATTAACGCGGAAGAGCCGGAAGAATGCCGTATCGCCCAGGTGGAAAATGGACGTCTGGATTCTTATCATGTAACAACCGTAGTCAGGGAGCGGACAAAAAATAATATCTACAAGGGCAGGATTGTTGCCGTTGAGGCAAATTTACAGGCCGCCTTTGTCGATATCGGGACAGGACGTAACGGTTTTTTGCCTTTTAATGAAATTCATCCTGAATATTTTCGGGAAGATGTCAGCGAGCGTGACCGTAAATCCATCAGTCAGCATCAGTGGAAAAAACTGAAAATTGAAGATGTGGTGAAAAAAGGCCAGGAGGTTCTTGTGCAGGTGGTCAAGGAGGTCACCGGCAATAAAGGTGCCAACATGACGACCTATCTTTCATTGCCTGGCCGTTGTCTGGTCCTGATGCCGGGAAGTGACAGCGCAGGAATTTCAAGGAAGATCGTCGGTGAAGAACGACGATCTGCCCTACGTGCAATCATGAGTAGTTTCTCTATTCCGGAAGGTATTGGTTATATTATTCGAACGGCCAGCGCTGAAATCACCAAGACCGCTTTGCAGAAGGACCTGCGCTATCTGCTGCGGCTCTGGAAGGAGATTAAGAAGCGTGGCCAGACCATGAACGCGCCGGCGCTTATTTATGAAGAGCAGGAGACGGTGGTTCGTTTTCTGCGGGATCATTTTACCCCGGATATCAGCGAGATCCTGGTTGATACCGAAGAGTCTCTGGAACAGGTGCAACAGTTCGTCGACCTGTTGCCGGCAAAGCAGAAAAAGGTGAGGGTTAAACTGCACCGGGGCGCAAAACCTATCTTCAACCAGAACAATGTGGAAGAGCAGATAGAGTCAATTTATAAACCCCAGGTGCCGCTTCCCTCGGGTGGCTCTATTGTGATTGATCCAACGGAAGCCCTGGTTGCCATTGACGTCAACTCGGGGAGAACTTCAAAAAACGGTGATTTTGAAGAGACTATTTTTCTTGCCAATATGGAAGCCGCTGTTGAACTTGCACGCCAACTCCGGCTTCGCGATCTTGGCGGTCTGATCGTCGTCGATTTTATTGACATGCGGAATAAAAAACACATCCGTGAGGTCGAAAAGCAGGTTAAGGCCAGCATGAAGCGGGACAAGGCCAAGGTTGATATCAGCAGGATTTCCCGTTTCGGGTTGATGCAGATTTCCCGGCAAAAAATGGGCGCTCCCATTGAAAAGGGAAGTTATCTGGCCTGTGAGCATTGTCAGGGCCGCGGGGTGGTAAAATCCGTTGAGACTCAGGCGCTTTATTTTCTCCGTCGTATCCAGACCGGTATTTTGCGCAAGAAAGTTCAACGAGTAGAGTGCAGGCTGCCGCTGGAAGTCGCCAATTATCTGCTCAATAAAAAACGTAAGGAACTTGCCGAGCTTGAAAACAGACATGAGGCCACCATTGATGTCATCGCCCGGCCGGAAATGAAGCCGGGCGATAATCAGATTGAATTCCTTCAGGCAAGGGCCCGATAGTCGGACATATAGTTCCATGAGGAAAATCCTTGCGTCCATGTCTGAGATACGGTATGCTCGCTGCCGTTATCAGCGCCTGTAGCTCATCTGGATAGAGTATCGGACTACGAATCCGAGGGTAGCAGGTTCGAATCCTGCCAGGCGCGCCACTGCAATATCACAAACCCGACAAGTTATAGACTTGCCGGGTTTGTTTCGTTTCGGGGTAATTTTTTTGTGCTTTTCCCGGTTATTCTCCCTGATTTTATCCCCCTTCTGCTGGTTTATAAGAACCACCTGCTGGTGCTTATAAACCAGTGATCATTCTAATGCACAGGGGGATCAATACCTGATCATGATTAACCTCCTGTTATTTCATCGTATTTTCCTAAATATTATTTTGCGGCCATTTTGGCTTATCATTTGCTTAATAAATAACGCGAATATGGATTGGAATACATCCCAGGTAACCTATAATTTTTTTTGAGGTAAGCATGGCAAAATATATTGGAGTCTACCAGCTTGATGCCCGTCCCGACCGTATTGATCTTCGTGATCGTCCCTATGAACCGCCGCTCAGATCGCTTGATCCTGAATTTCCTCCAGGCGAATATGTGAGCAAATATTTTCCCTTGTACAAAGACCTTGTTCTAAACCAGGGAAAGGAGGGGGCGTGTACCGGCTTTGGTTTGGCGGCTACCATCAACTATCTGTTATGGCGACGCGCCGTGCTCGGGAAATTGAAAGGTAAGCAGCTGAAGAAATCCGAGTTGCCGGCCCAGGTGAGCCAGCGCATGCTTTACCACCTGGCCCGCTTTTATGATGAATGGCCCGGTGAAGATTATGAAGGATCCAGTTGCAGGGGGGCTGTAAAGGCCTGGTATAAACATGGTGTCTGCAGTCTTGAGTTCTGGCCGTATTACGACGAAAAAGGTCGGGCCCGTTTTCGCAAGCCGAAAGAAGGCTGGGAAGAGGATGCGGCGGAGCGGCCGCTCGGCGTATATTACCGGATTGACAAGAATTCGGTGACCGATATGCAGGCCGCTATCCAGGAGGTTGGCGCTGTCTATGTATCAGCTAAAGTCCATAAGGGCTGGAACCTGAAAAAGAGCAAGGCGAAAAAAGTAGGTCATGCGACCCTGCCGCGCATCAAATGGCAGGCGGATTCCAAACCGCAGGGAGGACATGCCTTTGCCCTGGTCGGTTTTAATCGTCGAGGTTTTATTGTTCAGAATTCATGGAGCGCCGACTGGGGCCTGCAGGGATTTGCCATCCTGGCCTATGATGACTGGGATGTCAACGGCAGTGATGCCTGGGTCTGCGTTTTGGGCGCGCCTACAGAAACAAGTGTGAAAAAACATTTTGTCTCCACTTCCATTGACAGGGAAAAATCCCTGTTTGATTTCAATCCGACGACCTTTGAACTGTTTCGCCGGCAGCAGCGGGAATATATTTATACGGATTCCGTCGTTCGTCCATGGGACGAGGGTAAGGCTTATGAGCACAGCGTGGTGATGGGCAATGACGGCAAGGTTATAAATCGCCTGGTCGTTAATAACGGTCCGGTCGATACGGTTGATGATATCGTCTTTCGCAGGCCGTCTTTGTGGTTTTCCAAATTGCCCGCCGGGCAAAAACATATCGTTCTCTATGCCCACGGCGGTCTCAACAGCGAGGGAGATTCAATTGCCCGGATCCGGACCATGGCGCCCTATTTTAAGGAAAACGGCGTCTATCCGATCTTCTTGACCTGGAAGACCGGCCTGTTGGAAAGTATTGTCGCCATCATGGACGATTCCGTGAAACGGCTCTATCCCCAATATAAAGGGCTTGAGGATGTTCTTGAAAAGGCCCGGGAAAAAGCGTCGGAGATCCTGGACCGGACGCTTGAGGTGGCCTCGGAAAATCTCGGTGTCAAGGCCATCTGGTCACAGATGAAACAGAACGCCGCAGCATCGGCAACAGGGAGCAACAATGACCGGGGCGCCTTTCTTACCGTCAAGGCTTTGGCCCGCCTTCGGGGAAAATATCCCGACCTCAGGATTCACCTGGTCGGTCATTCGGCAGGCTCCATTCTGCTGGGACATCTGCTCAAGGACTGTCCGCGCAACAATCTTCAGATTACCGGCTGCAGTCTCTATGCAGCGGCCTGCACGGTTGATTTTGCCAATAAGCATTATATCTGGGCGGTGGAAAAACAAATCCTGCGGAAAAAGGATCTTTACATGCACCTGCTCAGTGACGGGCGGGAAAGAGACGATACCGTCGGGCCGTATCGGAAATCACTGCTTTACCTGGTGAGCCGGGCACTGGAGGATTGGCACAAAACTCCGCTTCTCGGCATGGCCAATGTGTTTGATACCTCGTTGAACAATGCAGACAATTGGAACAGAAAAACCTTAAGCCATCTCAAGACCTGGCAGAAATTCTGGGATGGGACGCAGGGCCTGAACATTGTGGATGACGAGCAGGTACCGACGGCAGCGGAATGGAAAAATGGCAAGATCGTTCGGGAAATAGAAAGGATAAAGGCCGCCCATGGCGCCTTCGATAATGATGTCAAAGTGATCGATCAAACCATACGGCGTATAACCGGTAAGCCGCTGCGGCACAGCGTGGAAAACCT
>JANTGH010000036.1 GCA_024763055.1 Desulfobulbaceae bacterium | reverse complement strand
GCGATTCTCAACATACTATATGTATAGTTAAGACCCGCCACAGAACACTACTCCTTGTATATCTGTGTTTTTACTTAGCCATCTTTAAACGTTGTTTCGACTTTTCACGAGTTCATCAAAAATAAATTTTCTTGTTTTTTTTTATTTTTTTTTGTTATATCCATTTTATAGTATAAATGCGTAGTGCTGTAGAGAAGTAAAGACGCTATCTGATTGTATGGTATTGTTTTTGTTGCCTTGAAGCCTTACGCGTCATCCAGAACATTCAGCTCATATTAAGGAGAACAAGAGAGCAATGTTACAAGGAACAGTAAAGTGGTTCAATGAGTCCAAAGGTTTTGGTTTTATTGAACAGGAAGACGGGAAAGATGTTTTTGTTCATTATTCAGCCATTCAGGGAAGTGGATTTAAGACATTGAATGAAGGTGACAAGGTAGAGTTTGAGGTGGTTGATGGCCCCAAGGGCCCGGCAGCCGCAAACGTACAAAAAGTGTAATTTTACTCTCTCCCGTTCCGTTTTTTTAGAAAGGGAGGGCCATGACGACCCGGTCTCACGGTCGGGTTGCTGAAGATCCCGGTAACGTATCCGTTGCCGGGATTTTTTTATGGCAGTTTGTTGGAGAGAGGGTATTTTGTTTTGTATGCATTTTATGGTGATTATACTTCTTTTTACCTGTTGGTATGAAAATAGCGCTTGTTCAGACAAATCCGATTATCGGGGCCTTTGAAAAGAACCTGGAAAACCTGAGCTTTCAGCTCGCTCGCGCCAGGGATTCAGGCTGTCATCTTTCTGTTTTTCCTGAACTTTCCCTGTGCGGGTATCCCCCCCGTGACCTCCTTGAGCGGCCCTCTTTTCTTGACGCTCATGATCACGCCCTCCATGAATTTATCAGTCAGGTGCGGGGTATTGCCTGTGTAATCGGAGTCCTTGAACGGCGCCGGGGTGATGGAAAATTTCTCTACAACTCTGCTTTTTTTATTGATGACGGCAAGGTCTGTTTTCGCGTGCGCAAGCAGTTGTTGCCCACCTATGATGTTTTTGATGAACGTCGTTATTTTGAACCGGGTGGTTCAGCGCTTCCCTTTTTCTTTCAGGGGGTGACAATTGGTTTGTCGGTCTGTGAGGATATCTGGCAGGACCAGCGGAGATATCCGGTTGATCCGGTGGCCCTGCTTATGGATCATGACATGGTTCCGGATTTTCTGATCAATATCTCCGCATCCCCCTATTATCATGGTAAACTCAGCGAGCGGCTTGATGTTTTTTCCACCCTGTGCCGGAGGCATAATCTTCCGCTTATCTATGTCAATCAGGTCGGCGGCCAGGATGAACTGATCTTTGACGGTCATTCCATGGTTATGGACGCAACCGGCGCTGTCCAGGCAGCAGGAAAGGGCTTTGCCGAGGATATGGTTATTGTCGAAACCGGAAACTGGCAGCCAGAGGTCCGGCGGCCGGTTCCTGAAGATTCTCCTGAGCAGGTGCTGGAGGCGTTGACGCTCGGCGTGGCTGATTATCTGCGAAAAATTGGATTTGATCGGGTTGTCATCGGCTTGTCCGGCGGAATAGATTCCGCAGTCACCGCCGCTATTGCCTGCCGGGCGCTTGCCCCTGAAAATGTTCTTTGCGTGGCCTTGCCCTCACCCTATACCGCACAGATGTCTATTGATGATGCCCGGAGCCTGGCCGAAAATCTGGACTGCGGTTTTGAATTGCTGCCCATCACCGAGGCGATGAAGGCTTATGAACAGATTCTTTCACCCTTGTTTTCAGGTCTGCCCGAGGATGTCACCGAGCAGAATCTGCAGGCCAGGATCAGAGGGACCCTGCTGATGGCCCTTTCCAATAAGCTTGGGCACCTGCTGTTGTCCACGGGCAACAAGTCTGAGATGGCAGTCGGCTACTGCACGTTATATGGTGATATGAACGGCGGGCTTGCTGTTTTGGCTGACGTGCCCAAGGTCATGGTTTATGAACTCGCCCATCTGATGAACAGAGAGAAGAAACTGATTCCGGAGCGAATTATTACCCGGCCTCCATCGGCCGAGCTTGCGCCTGACCAGATGGACCAGGATGATCTGCCGCCTTACGAGATACTTGACCCTCTGCTTCGGGGCTATCTTGAAGAATTTCTCGGTGTGGAAGAGCTTGTTGAACGGGGTTTTGAACGAAAAATTGTTCAGGATGTGATCAGTCGAATCAAGCGCAATGAGTATAAACGCAGGCAGGCGCCGATGGGATTAAAGGTGACTTCCAAGGCTTTCGGCTATGGCCGTCGCTATCCGGTGGCGCAGGGATTTGTCGAATAGATCATATCCGTGATATTTTATGAAGACGCCGTTTAAATTTATTGCCGCCCTCGTCATCGCCGCTCTTCTTTTTTTATTTATCATCTATCTGTTTTACCGGGAAGATACCACCAAACGACCACAACAGCTTGCCGTGACCACGGCCGGTTACGTGGAGATGTGTTTGAGCTGCCATAAGGATGAAAAGCTCGACACGGCCCACGATGCCCTGGTGGTTGGCTGCTCACCCTGTCATCTTGGTGACGCCCTTGCCATCGACAAGAAAAAGGCCCACGCGGGAATGGTTTTAAACCCCGGCGACCTGCGGGTGGTGGAAAAAACATGCGGTGTGGAGGGATGTCATCCCGCCGACCCTCATAAGGTAAAAAATTCGTTGATGGCCACCAATCGGGGTATTTTGTCGACCCTGCTTTATTACTGGGGGGAGCGGGATTCTCAGGATGAAAATATCACGGTGGAACAGCTGCTTGAAAGTGGTGAGACCTCATTGGCGTTGGACTATTTCCGCAAACTCTGCGCCACCTGTCATCTCTGGAAGCAAAAAAATGATATGCCTGATGCGCCTGCGTTTTTTAACGCAAAGGGCGGTGGTTGCTCGGCCTGCCATTCTGTGCCGCCACCCGGGGAAAAAAGACTGACTGTCACTTCCTTTAATCCTCCGACGACACAGGGAAAAAATGATACAAAGAAAACAAAGATTCATCCGTTGGTTATTAAACAAATCCCGGAAGAAAATTGCATCCGCTGTCATAATCGTTCCGGGAGAATAGGGATATCCTATACCGGAATTTTTGAGTCTGAAGGGTATGGCACGCCATATGAAAAGGGACATCTTTCTTCAAATCGGCTTCCTGGTGGCCGGTTTTATCTCAAGATTGCCGAGGACATTCATCATAAAAAAGAGATGGCCTGTATCGACTGCCATACCCGGGATGAGATTATGGGCGATGGCACAAGTTACGCCCATTATGAGGAGCAGTTGGAAATCAGTTGTGAGTTCTGTCATTCGGATAAGCCCGGCACAACGCGCAAGGGAAAGAAGTTAACCAACCTGAAAAAAGAACAGGGACGGTTTGTCCTGATCGGCCGCAACAATGAAAAACACTATCCGCTGAGTCCTCCAAAAAAGGAGAGTTGCGGGTATCCCGGCCATAAACGGTTGACCTGTGAATCCTGTCATTCCACCTGGGTGCCGCAATGTTATGGTTGTCACGTTAAACGGGACAAACGCGAGACCGATCTGGATAAGTTGACCTTGAAGCAGACTCCGGGTTGGTGGGAAGAGGGCCGTTCTTATATTCGTTATGAAAAACCCATGCTTGCCGTCTGGGAAGATGAGGTGGTGATCGTGACTCCCGGCTGTCAGGATGTTGTGACCTTGATCGACGAGAAGGGCAAGGTTGAAGCTGGTTTTGACCGGTTTACCATGGCGGCAATTAATCCGCATACCACCCAGGAAAAGGGCAGAGATTGCGCGGACTGCCACAGCTCTCCCAAGACATTGGGGCTGGGCGAGGGAACGGTTCTGAAAAAAGACGGGAAATGGAAGTTTGTGCCGGTGGATCAGGGGGTGGAGACGGGGGAAGGGCGGACGGTTGGTTTTGATAATTTTGTCACTATTGACGGCAAAGCGCTGCAGCATGGTTCCCGGAAAAACCTGCGCCCGTTTAACGGCGAAGAACTCCGGCGTATTCTCAGGGTCGGCCTTTGCCTGCAATGTCATAAAACATATAATGACCCCGCCTACAGGGAATATGATCCGCAGCGTCCCTGTCCCGTGTATAAAGAACCGTGAGCCGTCAGGGAATAATTATTTCCCGGCAACTGGAAGAAGCGCAAAATTCTTTACAGAAGGCAGTTGAGGCGGTATCTGTTAAACGTTCAAATCGGAACCCGAAACCTGAAAGGAGAGAAAGACAATGTGGGAGAATATTCAACCTGCGCCACCTGATTCAATTCTGGGGTTGACGGAGGAGTTTAAAAAGGACCGGAATCCCGGCAAGGTAAACCTCGGTGTCGGGGTCTATAAGGACAACAATGGGAGAACGCCCATCCTTGGGGCCGTGAAAAAGGCTGAACAACAGTTGTTGGCGCGTGAAACCACCAAGAGTTATCTTCCCATATCCGGGGATCCCGCCTATGGCAGGGCCGTTCAAAAACTCGTTCTTGGCGAGGACAGCGATGCTTTTGCGTCATCACGGGCAGTAACTGTTCATGCTCCGGGCGGCACCGGAGCATTGAAAGTCGGTGCTGATCTGTTGAAGAGATTCAAGCCCCAGGCCAGGGTATGGGTCAGTTCTCCTACCTGGGCCAACCATAATGGTATTTTTGGTGATGCGGGTTTTGAACTCGATAGATACAGTTATTATAATCCTGAAAGCAAAGGACTTGATTTTGACCGGATGCTTGATGATCTCGGCAGGGCACCTGCCGGAGACATTGTGGTTCTGCATGCCTGCTGCCACAATCCGTCCGGGGTTGATCTGAATCAGAGCCAGTGGGATGAGGTTGTTCGGGTGGCGGATAAGCAGGGCTGGATTCCCTTTCTCGATTTTGCTTACCAGGGGTTTGGTGACGGGGTCGGGGAAGACCGCTATGCGGTAGAACGGTTTGCCGCATCCGGTATGGATTTCCTGGTGGCCAGCTCGTTTTCAAAGAATTTCGGTCTGTATAATGAACGTACCGGTGCGCTGACCATCATCTGCCCCGGTGTAGTTGAGGCAAAGGTGGCCATGAGCCATGTGAAGACAGTGATACGGACAAACTACTCCAATCCGCCTGCCCATGGCGGATTGGTGGCAACTATCATTCTTGAGGATTCCGGGCTGTATCAGGAGTGGTTGGCTGAACTGGCCGACATGCGTGAGCGTATCAAAAATGTACGACGAACACTGGTTAAAGGGCTGGCCGATTGCGGCGTACCCGGAGATTTTTCCTTTATCGAACGGCAGCGTGGTATGTTCTCGTTTTCCGGTCTTTCCGATGAAGTGGTTAAATGGCTGCGGGCCGAGAAGAGCATTTATGTGGTAGGGGGGGGACGTATCAATCTTGCCGGATTAACAACGGATAATCTTGATTATGTGTGCAGCTCCATTGCCGAGGCCATAAAAGCCGTGCCATGAGCGGGCAACGGACCAACAATGAAAAAGGGGGGAGCTATTGCTCCTCCTTTTTTTGTGCGTGATATTGCGCGTGATACTGGGAGAGAATTGTCTGCAGCTTCCAAGGCGACGAAAGGCACTCGCGTCCCAGCCCACATTCACTGATCACCTCACAGAAGCTTAAAAATTCATCCATGAGCCGGGTGACCACCTTTTCTTTATGTTGAATGATACGCAACTGGCGGCGCATGTCAACTCCCGCAATAGGAAGGACTTTCAGCCAGCCCTGTTCGGCCTCCCGGCAAACGGTCAGTTGTGAAAGGCAGGATGCTCCAGCCCCGGATTCCACCGCTTTTTTAATGGCCTCGGTATGTCCAAGCGTAGTGACCACTTGAAGATTTTCGGCCTCGCGTCCCAGCTTTTTCGTAAAAATTTCCGCTGTTCCTGAGCCTTCTTCCCGCATGACCCACTTTGTTTTCTGTAAATCATCAGGAATTTGAAAGACATCCTGCTGGGCCAGTGGATGTGATGGGCTGACAATAATGGCCAGTTCATCTTCAAACCAGGGCACGGCACGTAACGAGTCGACACTGATTCCACCCTCGACAAAGCCGAGATCGGCCTCGCCGTTTTTAACCATATGTTCGGCAATCAGGGTATTTACCACCAGCATATCAATATGGGCCTCGGGGTGCAATCGCATGAAGGAGCCAATCAGGTACGGGAGAACATAGTTGCCGATGGTCGAGCTGGCAACGACTTGGAGTGAACCGGCCACAGCGTCCCGTTTCTCTGTCAGCATGCTCTCCACATTAACCACTTGATAAAGTATCTCTTTGGCTAATGGCAGGAGATAACGACCCCGATCATTGAGCAGCAGGCTTCGCCCGTGACGGTCAAACAGCGGGCCGCTGAGCTGGCTCTCCAGTTCACTGAGCGCCATGCTGACGGCAGACTGTGTCAGGTACAGGTTTTTACTCGCCCGCGTGACCTGCTTTGTTTCGGCCACGGCAATAAAAATCTCAAGTTGTCTGAATGTGATAGGCATGAATTACTCATCAGTGTTATTGAAAGATTGTATGACAATAATAAACTATTGTTTTGCCATGCTAACATGTAATTTAGATAGGATAAACTATTTTGTTCATTATTCCGGAATTATTTTTTTATCTGTAAAAAATGAATACTCCTTCATTTCTTGTTGACAACCGCGCGAGTCTCCCGGTATATTTGCTACATTAATTTTGATGTATTTAATCATAAAATTTAATGATACTGTAAGGCCTCGTTAAAAAAAACGGAGAATGAATATGGATCAGCATGTACTGACCAATATTATATATGTCACCATCTTCCTTGTTGGCGCTCTCCTTTTCGGCTTTGGGCCCATCATTATTGTTAAACTGCTTTCACCTTCATCACATACCCGTAATATCAGTAACAAATCAGGCCAGTTTATAGAATGCGGCATGGAACCCATCGGTTCCGCCTGGATTCGTTTCGGTATCATCTATTATCTGTACGCCCTTATCTTTCTGGCCTTTGATGTCGATATCCTGTTTTTGTTTCCCGTGGCTGTTGCCTACAACAGTCCGGAATTTGTCTGCCGCGATTTTGTCGAGGTTTTTCTTTTTGTCACCATTTTGTCGCTGGCCATAGTTTACGCATGGGTGAAAGGAGTCTTTACGTGGAAACGGAAAACGTACCGTCATCAATAGTCCAGTTTGCGCAACTCGACAAACTGCTTAATCTCTGTCGGGCCAATTCTCTTTGGCCCATGACCTTTGGTCTGGCCTGCTGTGCCATTGAAATGATGTGCACAGGCGGCTCGCGTTTTGATATATCCCGGTTTGGGGCAGAGGTCTTTCGGCCTTCCCCCCGCCAGTCCGATGTCATGATTGTGGCCGGAACAATCACCAAAAAAATGGAACCTGCCGTCAAGACGCTTTATGACCAGATGCCCGAGCCCAAGTGGGTGATAGCCATGGGTAACTGCGCCATTTCCGGCGGGCCTTTCAAATGTAAGAATAATTATAATGTGGTTGAGGGTGCGGACCAGTTTCTGCCGGTGGATGTGTATATTCCGGGTTGTCCACCAAGGCCGGAAGCCCTGCTTGAGGGAATTATGACCCTTGAAGAGAAACTGACCGGCAAACGACGCTGGCCTCGCAGACAACCGGAAAATATCGGAAGCCTGTCATGAGTATTGTTGAAGAAACCAGAAGAGCTCTGCTTGTATTGTTTCCCGAGCTTGCCGCTGTGGAGGAAGAGGCAAGGGCAGCGGCTCAAGCTGAGGCCGAGATACAAGCAGCTGAAGAAGCTGCCGCCGCGGAAAAAGATGAAAATGAAATGGACGCGTTGCTTGCCGAGAGGGATGCGGTGCGGCTTGACGCGGAGAGTGCGAAACAGTCCGTAGCTGCCGATGAAGACAACCTTGAAGCTGCTGAGCAGGAAGATCCTGCGGCTGAAAAAAAAGAAAAAGAGCCGGAAGAAGAGGGTCCGCGTGAAAACGGGATAGTGTTGACTGATCATGCCTCCCGGGGAACGGATATTGATGTTTTTTGCGATCCGGACCAGGTAGTGGCTGCCGCCGGGATTATGGATGAGGCTGGTTTTTTTCTTGAGGCCATTACCGGTGTGGACTGGATCAAGGAAGATAAACTTGAGGTCATTTATGACTACAATCAATATGGGCAGGAGCAATGCCGGGTTGTGGTCCGAACCTTTGTTTCCCGCACCGAACCTGAAATTCCGACCATAATGGATGTTATGCCGTCGGCGGACTGGCATGAACGTGAAACCCATGATTTCTACGGGATCCGATTTACGGGGCATCCTAACCTGATACCCATCCTTCTGCCTGAAGATGCGGATTTTCATCCTCTTTTAAAGGATTTTACGCCATGAGTGTTCCTGTCCAGTGCCGGCATGACGAGACCTTTGTTCTTAATTTAGGCCCTCAGCATCCCGCTACCCATGGCGTTCTCCGGGTCAAGCTGACCATGGATGGTGAATATATCGTCAAGGCCGAGCCAGTACTCGGTTATATTCATCGTATGCATGAAAAGATGGCCGAGGACGGGAACTTTGCCCAGTTCATGCCCAACACCGCCCGTATGGATTATCTGCATGCCCTTGCCTATAACCATGGCTACTGTTTAGCCGTTGAACGGGCGGCAGGCATCGAGGTGCCGGAGCGGGCAGAGTATATCCGGGTCATTACGGTGGAAATGAACCGGTTGACGAGCCATCTGCTCTGGTGGGCCGCGTTTCTGCTTGATCTCGGCGGTTTTTCTCCGCTCCTGTATGCCTTTGATGATCGTGAACAGATTCTTGATTTATTAGAGCGGATAACCGGATCCCGGCTGACCTACTGCTATTTTCGTTTCGGCGGCGTCTATAATGATATTGATGACGAATTTATCGCCGGCACCTATGCTTTTATCAAGCGTCTACGCTCCAGGTTACCGAGGCTTTACCATGATTTGGTGACCGGCAATATTATTCTTATCAAGCGATTGAAGGGAATCGGCATGCTTTCCAAGGAACAGGCCCGGCGTTATGGCTGTACCGGACCGGTGGCCCGTGGATCCGGCATCAACTATGACGTGCGCAAAAACGAGCCTTATTCCGTGTATCCCGAGTTTGATTTTGATGTTCCTGTCTATAACGAGTGTGATTCCATGGCCCGCTACATGGTCAGGATGGATGAGATTGAACAGTCCATGCGCATCATTGAACAGGCGCTCGATAAACTGCCCGATGGTCCGGTCAGGGCCAAGGTGCCCAAAATCCTGAAACCTGCGGCCGGCGACTACTGGGCCTCGGTGGAGACCGCCAGGGGTAATCTCGGTCACCGGCTGGTCTGTGACGGCAAGAAAAATCCCTACAAGCTGAAACTGCGTTCGCCGACGTTTTCTAATTTGAGCTGTTTCGGCGAGGTGGCTGAAGGCATGCTGTTGGCTGATGCGCTGGCGTTTATGGGAAGCCTGGATCTTGTTATTCCTGAAATAGATCGCTGAGTATAGACGGATACCGGGGAAAAGAGGAAATACATACTATGGATACAAATATCTGGCGTCCAATTCTTTATCTGATCGGTTTCATGGCCTTTGCCGGAATTAATGCTGCCTATTTAGGCTGGTGCGAGCGCAAAGGCGCTGGCCGCATTCAACGGCGTACCGGTCCCATGGAGGTTGGTTTCCAGGGTCTTCTCCAGCCGCTCGCCGACGGACTGAAACTGATGAGCAAGCAGCTGCTGGTCCCCGACGGGGTTGATTCCATTCTTTTTCGGGTGGCCCCGATTCTGGCCATGATTCCGGCCCTGACCTCAATGGCGGTTATTCCCTTTGCCGGCAACGTCCAGGCAAGAGCGGTTGAACTGTCGGTCCTGTTGATCTTCGCCCTGGCCTCCATCGGCATGATGGCCGTGCTTTTAGGCGGTTGGGCCTCGGGTAATAAATATTCGCTCATCTCCGCCGCCCGTTCGGTTTCCCAGAACCTGGCCTATGAAATTCCCATGCTGGTGACGGTCATCACCATCGTCATGCTGACCGGATCCATGAACCTGGAGGAGATCGCTGCCGCGCAGCAGGGCGGTTTCTGGAACTGGAATATTTTTCCCGTGGCAAGTCATTCTCTTGCCCAGGCGATCATCATGCCGGTTTCCTTTATTATCTTTTTTATCTGTTCCGTGGCCGAAACCAACCGCGCGCCCTTCGATATGGCCGAAGCGGAATCCGAGCTCATTGCCGGTCATATGACCGAGTATGGTTCCATGGGATTCGGCCTGTTTATGATGGGTGAATATCTCAACATGGTCGTCGGCGCCTGTCTGATTACCATTCTCTTCCTTGGCGGCTGGGACGGCCCGTTGGGGTTGTCCGGCGGAATCTGGTGGTTTCTGGTGAAGATTTATCTGCTGCTTTTTACCGTGATCTGGGTGCGCTGGACCTATCCCCGGACCCAGATCTATAAACTGCTTAATCTGTCGTGGAAGATTCTCATCCCGTTTTCACTGGTGAATCTGTTGCTGACCGCGGCATTTATCAAGGTTTTTTAACCGGTGGATGCGAGGAATGGTTGACGCAGGACAACGAGCCCGGCGAGGGTTCCGAAAATAATGAAGAAGTTATCTTGAGCCATGAGTGAATATATAAGCGATGTCATTGGCGGAAGCAAGAGCCTGCTCGTAGGACTCTCCATTACGGCCCGCGAGTTTTTTAAACCGGTGGTGACCGAGCAATACCCCTGGGTTGTTCCCGAGATGACGGAACGGTTTCGTGGTCATATTGAGTTGATTCGTGACGAGAAGACCGGCAAGCCAAAATGTATTGTTTGCGGCATGTGCATGCGTTCCTGCCCGTCCGGATGCATTTCTCTTGCCGGAAAAAAGCCGGAGGGGGAGAAGAAAAAGGCATTGACAAAGTACCATCTTGATTTCACCACCTGCAGTCTTTGCGGCACCTGCATCGAGAGCTGTAACTTCGGGGCAATACAATTTTCCAACGAGTACAATCTGGCAAGCACCAGGAAAGAAGATTACATCTTTGATCTTCTCAAACGACTGGAGGAACAGGGTTGATGCAATCAGCAATATGTCAGTCGGCTGCCGGGATGTCGTTCTTTTCAGCGCAGGGATTCGTGGGCCTGATTTTTCTCGTCACCATCGGCTTAATTATAGCCGGGGCCTTTGTGGCCACGACTTCAACCCGGCTGGTTCGTTGCATTTCAGGACTTGCCGTTTGTTTCACCGGCGTGGCCGGCGCCTATTATTTTCTCTTGGCCCCCTTTGTCGCCATGATGCAGATGCTGATCTATGTCGGTGCCGTTTCAATTCTTATTGCCTTTGCCATTATGATGGCTACTCCGGAAGAAGGCGACACTCCGGGTAAAAAGATCACCAGATTCAGCGGCCCTCTGGGATTTGCCGTCAGTGCCATGGCGTTTGCGGCGCTCTCCCTGCTTGCGGCAACGACCGACTGGCAGGTTTTTGCCCGGGAGGGGAGTGGTGATATGCACCATATCGGAATGGTTCTTCTGACCAGCCATTCAATGGTCTTTGAGCTGGTTTCCATTGTACTGCTTGTCGCAATTATGGGAGCACTCGTTATAGCCCGGAGAGGAAGGGATTGATTATGTATCTGCTTAATCTTTATAATTGTCTGACAACCTATCTTGTTTTAGGTGCCCTGCTTTTTGCCTTTGGAATCTATGGCCTTGTCAGTCGTCGGACAATCATCGGCATGCTTATTTCCTCGGAGCTGGTTCTGGCGGCCGCGTCAATGAACTTTATGGCTTTTAACCGTTTTACGGCCCCTGACCCGGCAATCGGACAGATATTTACCCTTTTCATCATGGCGATTGCCGCTGCCGAAGCCGCCATTGCCGTTTCCATTGTCATTGCCGTTTACCGCAATTACAAGAGTATTGATACGGAAGATATTGTTGATCTGCAGGGCTGATTGTAGATGTTTAATTCCACACAGGATTATGTCGCTGCTGGATCAAGACCTTCACTGTAACCAGCATGGCTGGACCAAAATTTTAAGGACAAAGCCACAACGAACGATGAAGGTGACGTCAGGGTCAACGCCTTGAAGGGCGCTTTCATATAAAAGGAAAAAAATTATGGATGCTGTTTCCACAACTGCAAACATTGTAGAAAGTTCAAGCCTGCTGTTAGCGGTATTTATCCCGCTTCTCGGCAGCATAGTAGTGATGATGCTGAAAAATAATCCCAATCTTCGGGAATTCACATCATCCTGCGCCTCAATTCTCCTTTTTATTATTGTTCTTTCTTTTATTCCGGCCATCAGGGCCGGCAAGACCCTGGAATATTCGCTGTTTCATCTGTTGCCCGGCCTGTCAATTACCCTGAGGGCCGACGGATTTTCCATGATTTTTGCCCTCGTGGCCTCGTCCCTGTGGATGATTGCCGTTTATTATTCCATGGGCTATATGCGCAGCCTTGAGGAGCACGCCCAGACCAGGTTTAACGCCTGTTTTGCCCTGGCTATCTTCGGGGCCATCGGTGTAGCCCTGTCCGATAATCTTTTTACCCTCTATTTATTTTATGAAATAGTTTCCATCTGTACCTATCCCCTCGTTGCCCATCATCAGGATGATGAGGGGTATGCCGGTGCCAGAAAATATATTGTTTACCTGACGGCAACAGCTAAATTTTTTCTTCTGCCGGCCATGATCCTGATATATGTTCTGGTCGGCAACCTCGACTTTCCCCATGATATTTTCACCGGTATGCTTCCTGATGATACCAAGTCCTGGATTGTCGTCATGCTTTATGTTTTTTGCCTGTTTGGTTTTGCAAAAAACGGCATCATGCCGCTGCATCACTGGCTGCCGGGCGCCATGGTCGCCCCGACTCCTGTCTCGGCCCTGCTCCATGCCGTTGCCGTGGTAAAGGTTGGTGTTTTCTGCACCACCCGTACCATGCTCTATGTTTTTGGGGTGGACACAATGAATCGGCTGAATCTTGGTATTCCCACGGCCTATTTTGTCAGCTTTACCATTATCATGGGTTCCATCATTGCCCTGTCCAAAGACAACCTCAAGGCCCGACTTGCCTATTCCACGGTCAGCCAGCTGTCATACATTATTCTTGGTGTGGCCCTGTTGACCCCGCATGGTATTAACGGCGGCTTGATTCATATTGTTAATCACGCCTTTTCCAAGATCACCCTCTTTTTTGTTGCCGGAGCCATTTACGTAGTCACTCATAAGAAAAATATTTCAGAGATGGGGGGCCTTGGTCGAAGTATGCCATTTACCTTTGGCGCCTTTGCCGTGGCCTCGCTGTCCATGATCGGCGCACCGCCGGTGGCCGGGTTTGTTACTAAATGGTACTTGCTTGTCGGCTCCATGGAGGCCCATCAGGTCGGCATTCTTTTGGTGCTTATCGCTTCCACGGTCTTGAACGTCGGATACTTTGCCCCGGTTGCCTATCATGCCTTTTTTGGTAAACGACCGGAAGGTGAGGCTGAAACCGGGATAAAAGAGGCGCCGCTCTCCATGTTGATCCCGATTCTTATCGCGGTAACAATATCTGTGATCATAGGTGGTTATCCGAACTTTATGATGCAATTTGTCAAGGTGGTGACAGGATGATTAAATTGATTGATTGGGTTATTGAACATCAGAAAGGGGTGCGTATTACCTGGTACGTTTTTCTGGCTGGTATTGCCGTGCTGTCACTCGTCGTCGACCGGAGCCATGCCCATACCTGGGCCGAGCAACACATTCCGTTTTTCTGGTCCATATACGGGTTTGTCGCCGCATCCGCCGCCATCGGCATAGCCCGGTGGTACGGACATTCCGGTATCCAGTGTCGAGAGGATTATTATGACGACTGATATAATCCATCCTTCCCTCATACTCCTGATCGGCGCGTTATTGCTCCCTTTTGTCAGGGGCCCATTGCGCAAGCCCTATCTGCTTCTGGTGCCTCTGCTTACCTTTTTTGCCGTATTGTCTATCAGTGGTCAGAATGTACTTTTCGGGACCTATCAGTTTATGGACTGGCAGCTTGTCTTTGGCCGGGTTGACAGGCTGTCAACGATTTTTGCCCTGATAATGGCCCTGGTGGGCATAATAGGTACCCTTTATGGAATGCATGTAGACCGTGCCGGTGAGCATATGGCGGCCTGGAGTTATCTTGCCGGAGCTCTCGGTGTCATTTACTGCGCGGATTACCTGAGTCTTTTCCTCTTCTGGGAGCTGATGGCCTTTGCCTCGGTTTTCCTGATCTGGTTTCGGCGCACGGATAAATCTCTGTCTGCAGGCTATCGGTATATCCTGGTGCATGCCGTCGGCGGTGTGATTCTGCTGGCAGGGATCATGCTGCGCTATCAGGCTGTCGGTGATATCAGTTTCGACCTTCTTGATGTTAATCATCCGCAGCTTTATACCTATCTTATTTTGATGGGATTCTGTCTGAACGCGGCTGTAGTACCCCTGCATGCCTGGCTCCCTGATGCCTATTCTAAAGCCTCATTTAACGGCGCGGTTTTTCTCTGTGCCGTTACCACGAAAACCGCTGTCTATACCCTGCTGAGGGCCTTTCCCGGTATGGACATCCTGGTTCTTCTTGGTGTTATAATGGCTCTTTGGGGCATGATTTATACAATCATGGAAAATGATATCCGTAAATTGCTTGCCTGGTCCATTGTCTCCCAGGTCGGCTATATGGTGGCCGGTGTCGGTATCGGTACCGAGCTCGCCATCAACGGTACCGCTGCCCATGCGGTGGCACATATTCTCTATAAGAGCTTGCTGTTCATGGGCACCGGTTCGGTACTCTACATGACCGGGACAACGAAATTGACCGGGCTTGGACGCCTGTATAAAAAGATGCCGGCAACAATGATCTTTACGATTATCGGCTGTCAGTCCATTTCCGCGGCCCCTTTTTTTGCCGCCTACGTCAGCAAGTCGATGATTATCACGGCCGGTTATGAAACGCATCTTGTCTGGGCTTCCTGGCTGCTCATGTTCGGCGCCACCGGAACTTTTATTTATAATGGACTTAAGTTGCCGTATTTTCTATTCTTTGGGGAAAATAACTGCAGCGGGCAAACCTGGCAGAAAGCAGCCGATCCCCCCTGGAACATGATGCTTGCCATGTTGATAGGTTCTGTTTTGTGTATCGCCGTCGGTTCTTTTCCCGTTCTGCTTTATTCTCTGCTGCCCTATCCTGTAGAGTTTAACCCCTATACCATGTACCAGTTCCTGGAAACATCACAGTTGCTTGGTTTTGCTGCGGTCGCTTTTTTTCTGCTCAAAAAATATATGACGCCCGAAGCCAAGATCACGTTGAGTATGGACTGGTTTTACCGTATGGGTGGCCGGATTTTTATGTGGATTGTCAGAAATCCGCTGCAATGGTTCGATACTGCCTGGGGTGAGGCCTACCGGGTTGTGGGTCTGCGGCCGCTGATGACGGTTTCGAAATTCTGGAGTTGGTTTGACTGGCACGGCATTGACGGGGTGGTTGATGGTTTTGCCCGTCTGGTGCGGGGACTTGGCGGCCGATTGCGGGTCCTGCAGAATGGCCAGATCCAGGTGACAATATATTATGCCGCATCACTTGTCGTTGTTCTTGTTATGGCGTATGTACTCTTTCAATTTTATTAACTGACGAGGACCCTTGGTCATGGATTGCCTGATAATACAAGAGGGGTTTCCCCTGCTCAGTTTTCTGATTTTCTTCCCGCTTGCCGGAGCGCTGGTGCTGCTGTTTTTTTCCGATGAGAAGTTTGCCCGGCGCTGGACTCTCGGTGTGACTCTTCTTGAGGCAGCCTTTTCTTTGCCCCTGATTACTGGTTTTGATACGACAACTGTCAAGTTTCAGTTTGCCGAAGCCCATCAATGGATACCACAGTGGAATATTAATTATATTTTAGGGGTGGACGGTATCTCAATTCTTCTGGTCCTTCTCAGCACCCTGATAATGCCCTTTTGCGTACTGGCTTCCTGGCGGTATATCAAGACCAGGGTGACCCCGTTCATGTTCTGCATGCTGATTATGCAGGTTTCAATGGTCGGGCTGTTTGTGGCGCTTGATTTTGTCCTGTTCTGGGTTTTCTGGGAGTTCATGCTCATCCCCATGTATCTGCTTATTGCCGTCTGGGGTGGCCCTCGCAAGGAATATGCGTCGATCAAGTTCTTTATTTACACCCTGGCCGGTTCGGTTTTTCTCCTGGTCGCTATTATTGCCCTGTATCTTAAAAACGGTAGTTTTTTTATCCCGGATATGATGTGGCAGCAGTATTCCACTCCCTTTCAGGTGTGGGTATTCCTGGCTTTTTTTCTGGCATTTGCCATCAAGGTACCGATGTTTCCGGTCCACACCTGGCTGCCTGCCGCCCATGTTGAGGCCCCTACAGCCGGCTCGGTTATTCTTGCCTCCGTGCTGCTGAAGATGGGTACTTACGGCATGCTCAGATTTTGTCTGCCCATAACTCCGGAAGCTACCTTTATGCTGGCTCCTTATATTCTCTGGCTCTCCATTGCCGGTATCATTTACGGCGGCTTCACGGCCCTTGCCCAGCATGATATGAAAAAGCTCGTGGCGTACTCCAGTGTCGGTCATATGGGGTTTGTTACCCTCGGTATTTTTATTCTTAATTCCCGCGGCATAGAAGGGGCGATCATACAGATGATCAACCACGGGGTCACCACCGGCGCTCTGTTTCTCTGTGTCGGTATGATCTACGAGCGAACCCATAGCCGTGAGCTCAGGCTGGCCACAGGTGTCGGCAAATACATGCCCTGGTATGTTACCTTTCTCGCCTTTTTTGCCCTGTCATCGTTTGGCTTTCCCGGAACAAATTCTTTTATCGGCGAGTTTCTCGTGCTGGCCGGCACCTTTGAGGTTAATAAACCGCTGGCTCTTGCGGCTATTCCCGGAACTGTTCTTGCCGCCGCCTATATGCTGCGCATGCTGCAGAAGATTGTCTGGGGCGGAACCGATAATCCCGATCAATCCCATTTAACGGATTTGAATATGCGGGAGATTGTAACTCTGGCGCCTTTTTTGCTCTTTGTCTTCTGGATTGGACTGGGGCCGCAGCCGTTTCTGGATATGATTCATACCTCAGTGAACCATCTCCTGACGCAGCTGCATGGTATTGACGGCGCAACTGTTGCCGCCACTTTATTGCGGTAAGAAAAAAAATATAACTTTGTAATTTGATCAAAGGCAGACCCCATGGCTATTCTACCCGAACTGGCACTTTTAACAGGAGCGCTGGCATTCTTTGCCTTGAGCCTCAGCAAACATCTTGATGATAATCAGGTAAGGAATACGGCTGTGTTTTTTGGCGTCGTCACCTTTCTCTGTGCGCTGATCAGTGTTCATCAGGAATCGACCAGTTTTGCCGGTTGTTATCAGGTTGATCTCTTTTCCCAGTTTTTCAAACTGATGATCAGCCTTGGGCTTGTCTTTGCGCTCATCGGCGGCCAGGACCTGAAAGGTATCGACAAAGCAGTCCGTCCCGAATACTACATGTTTCTTTTTTTAAGCTGCCTTGGCTTGATGTCGCTTGTCAGCGCCGTTGAACTGATTACCCTGTTTGTTTCCCTTGAACTATCATCTTTTGCCCTCTATCTGATGATTCCCATGCGTGATGATCGGACCGGTACCAGGGAGCAGATGGAAGCAGGCATCAAGTATATTCTTTTCGGAGTGCTGGCAACGGGGGTTATGCTGTACGGGATGAGCTATATTTTCGGGCTGACAGGGACGACCTATTTACAGGAGATTGTACCGGGCTTGAAAAAGATAGTCTCTCAACCCGCTGCTTTTTTTGCGGTTGTCATGGTTCTTGCCGGTTTCTTCTATAAACTTGCTCTTTTTCCCATGCATTTCTGGGTGCCTGATGTATATGAGGGGGCTGCCAACGAAACAACCGGTTTTATAGCCACTGTGCCAAAACTTGGCGCGGTCGCCCTGCTTATTCGTTTTGTTATCATGGTTCCGGGTGACGTGAGGATTATAGTTGACCTGATGACGGTGCTGGCACTTTGTTCCATGTTCTATGGTAACCTGATAGCCCTGGTGCAGACGGACGTCAAACGGATGCTGGGGTATTCCGGTATCGCTCACGCCGGTTTTATCCTTTTTGGTCTGTTGACCTTGAAATCCAATGGTTACGCTACAGCCATGTACTATATTTCAGGGTACGTTTTTATGAACCTTGCCTGTTATACCGTACTCAGCCATGTGTCGGAGAAAGGAGAAAATCTCTCTATCAAGGATCTCAACGGCCTCCATAAGCGTCAGCCCATGATGGCCCTGCTTCTTGCTCTGGGATTATTTGCCCTGGCCGGTATTCCGCCCATGGTTGGTTTTATGGGCGAGTTTCTGTTGCTTACTGAAGTCCTGAAAGAAGGGCCCCGGTTTTTGATTCCCGTTATTCTGGCGGCCATTAATGCCGGAATTGCCATCTATTATTATCTGTCCGTCATCAAAGCCGCGTATACTGAGGATGCCGACGAACGGCCCGGTGTTGCGGTCAATACCCTGACAAAGGTTGCAGGTGCGGCCTTGATGGTAATTATTGTCCTTATGGGCGCTTTTCCGGCCAGGATTATTGCCTACGCGGATACCGCGGTAAAAACGATTATGTAAAGAGGCATAAGGTTGGAAGACCTTCCTGGAAAACCGACTCCGTAAAGGGTGCTTTGAAAAATTAAATATTTTGTTTGAGGACAAGGAGCAGTGAAAATAAAAGGCACGGCATATTAATTATATGTGAGCATTTTTCTTTTCACTGTGACACAGTGATCGGGCAAAATAGCAATTTTTCAAGGTAGCCTGCAGTCTTTACGTACCGAATTCTCCCTCCACAGCCGACAGCCTGTGCGCTTGTCCCAGCTACAGCTGTTATCTTGTTTCTATCAATAAATTTGATGATGTTATGGCCGCAGGTAAGTTAACGGTTGGGAAGCTGTTTGTTCTTGCGGGAAGCATTTCATCCTACGTATACTGATTATTATTAAAGGCAGAATGCAAAGAGAATGAAACTCAGGGAGGATTAGGATGAAAAAATGGTATATATTGCCGGCACTACTTTTATTTTTGGTTGTCGGTACGGCACAGGCTGAGATACGGTTTGGAGTTATCCCTCTTGTCGATCGAGCTGAAATGCAGAAACGATTTAAACCTTTATCCACTTATCTGACGGCCCATATGGGAGAAGACGTTACTCTGACTGTCGGACATAATTATGCTGAAGTCGAGCAGGCTCTTGCCGAGGGGAAACTCGACATGGCCTTTTTAGGGCCGGTCGGGGCGGTCAAGGTGGCTGCCATGAATGAGGATGTCTTCCCCTTGGTTAAGGTTGTGAAAAATGGTTCCGGTTTTTATAAATCCTATATAGTCGCCCTGAAGGACTCCCCGATTACCGGGATCTCCCAGCTTAAGGGCAAGGTTGTTGCCTTTGGCGACAAGGGCTCAACATCATCATATCTGATCCCGAAGTTTTTATTAGCGGATGCCGGAGTGCGGATGGATGAGCTTGGCGAGGCGCTGTTAACCGGATCGCACGCAAATGTTATTCGTGCGGTCTTGGGCCGTAAAGCCGTGGCAGGGGGCGTCAAGGAAAGCCTGGCCCTGAAAAACAAGGATCAATTAAAATTTCTTGCTGTATCGGGGCCGATTCCTGAATTTCCCATCTGTGTCAATGGGAAAACTTTGAAAGAGAGAAAAATTGAAAAACTCCAGGACGTGTTGTTAGCGATTCCGAAGGATTCGGGCGTGGTCCAGGCGATCAACAAAAAATACGACGGCTTTACCCATGCGACCTTTATGGAGTATACCGTCATCAAGTATATCCTGGCGATGGAATAGTCTTTTTGAGGTACCGGACCTTTCTCTGTACCATTTCTCCTTTTGATCAAGTGACGCATATGAAGAAATTCGGCATCCATGCACCGGCTCTTTTGTTTATGGTCTGTATTCTGTGTTCATCGGCATGGGCAAAAGAGGCGGATCTGTCCTTTCTCTCCTTTGATCACGAGGCAATGATTGGTTTTGATCTTCCTTTCAAGCAGTACATTGCAGCCTATAAGAAGTTTATTGAGAAGGAAAAAGGGCTCACCGCCCTTGGCGGAGCCATGAGCAGGTGGGATAAACTCTATGTCAGGGCTGAAAAGCAGGGCGCTGGCGCCGGGACGCTCGGCCGCATGGATGTTATCCGGGGGTTGTTGGTGCAGGCCCACGGCCTCGCTGTTCAGGACAGGTGTGATGAGGCCAGGGAGTTGTCTGTTCCCATCCGGACAGAGCTTTTCGAGCTCCACCGGTCCCTGAATATACTGACGGCTGAAGATTATATGATCTATCTGCATAACGGTGTATTTCACCGGGCGGAACCTTTAATTGTCGAGAAAAGATATGCCGAGCTTGCAATGTTGATTCCCCGCATTGAGGCGACCGTTGCCCGATTCAAGAATCCCCCCAAAGGTGCGCAGGATGCCGGTGAGTATGCGAAAAGATACGGAGCGCTGATGACAAAAGTGCAGACCTATATCAATGCAATTAAAAAGGTCAACACCTATGTCGATCCTGAATATGGTGGTTATATGCTGGACAAGCAGCTTGAGGACGCGCACAACACGGCCCATAAAAAATTCGGCGCCGTTTACCTGAGTTTCCCCAAAGGCATGGTCTGGCCAAAGAGAAAATAAAAAAAAGAGCTGAGGTCTTACTGAATCAGTGCTCTACTCTACCCTTTTTTTACTTCTTTTTTTACTATGAGGGACGGCAAACAGCCCGTCGGTTTTCAGAGGCTGTGCCCCGCATAAACTTTAGTGGTCATTTAAGGTTGATTGCTCCGCATGTTTGCCGCACCTGTGCCGTGGCGTTAGCTGAACCAAGAATTACAACTGAAAGGAAAATGCTATGAAAATGAGAATTTTGGCGGTGTTGTTTGTCGTTGGTATTTGTCTCCAAAATGTGGCGGCGGCTACTCCAGGCGTTGCCGAGACAAAGGGTATTGCCAAGGAGGCGTTCATCTACGCCTATCCGATGCTCTACAACTACCAGACCCTGTACGAACATACCCAGAACAAAGACTCTGGCAGCTACATCGGGGGCTTTGGCAAGTTTCGCCACTACACGAAAACCTATACCCCCTTAGACACCAACATTGTCACGCCCAACAACGACACCCCCTACTCCTGGGCATGGCTCGACCTGAGGAGTGAACCGTGGGTTTTGAGCGTTCCCGCACTACCCAAGGACCGCTACAATGTCTTCCAGTGGTTCGACCTCTACACCCACAACTTTGCCTACGTCGGAGTCCGGGCCACCGGATACGATGCCGGAAACTACATGTTTGCCGGTCCCAACTGGCATGGCGAGAAACCCAAAGGGATCACCAAGGTTTTCAGGTCCGAAACCGATTTTATCGGCACTCTGACCCGCACCGGCACCAATGGATCGGTTGAGGAGCTGCAAAAACAGTACATCCTCAAGCCTTTGAGTGCGTTTGAGGGCACCCCTGCTCCACCGGCCGCCCCGGCGGTGAACTGGATCCCGTGGGATGAGAAAAGGGCGTTGTCCGCCGATTTCCTCTCCTATCTGAACTTCCTGCTCCAATTCACCAAACCCCACCCCTCGGAAAAGGCCCTGATGGAGCGTTTTGCCAAAATTGGTATCGAACCGGGGAAACCATTTGATCTTGCCTCGCTGGACAAAAAGACCCGGGACGCCATCGAAGCCGGCGTGCAGGAAGGTCTCGCCCTGCTGAAGGATAAGACCGCCAAAAACACCAGCTCTTCCGGGCTGTTCGGCACCCGCGAGTTTTTGAAAAACGATTACATCAAGCGCGCCGTGGGTGTCATGATCGGCATTTACGGTAACTCCCTGGAGGAGGCTTTTTACACTTCACCCCAGGTGGACACGGAAGGCAATCCCCTGACCGGCAAGAACCGCTATGCATTGCGATTTGAAAAGGGCCACCTCCCCCCGGTCAATCTTTTCTGGTCGATCACCATGTACAAGCTCCCCGAACGGCTGCTTGTGGACAATCTTATCGACCGCTACTCCATCGGTGACCGGACCGAAGGTCTCAAGTTAGCCAAGGATGGATCGCTGACCATCTATATCCAGCACGAGCCGACTAAAGGCGACAAGAAGGCGAACTGGCTGCCCGCGCCGGACGGTCCCTTTTTCATGGTCGGCCGCTTCTACGGACCCAAGCCCGAGCTGATGGACGGCTCTTATGAAATGCCTCCCCCCGAACGGATTAAATAGATAATTAATGAAAGGAGAAACATCCCATGAAAAAATCCATCCTCAGCACCATTGCACTTGCTGTCCTGATTGGTTTCCCACCCCTCTCTTCCGTGGCGGCGATCGTTTCCCTGGATAAGGCGAAGCTCGTCGGTGACGAGACCGTGAAGACACCATACGGTGAGGTGCAGATCCAACACAACTACATCACCAACGGCTCCCGGGAGCTGTTCGACGCCATGGATTTCCAGCGCGCCTCCCAAGCCTACATATGGTCCACGCCTGCCGTCTCCTTCAAGCAGTGGCAGGTGGCCCAGGCCAAGACTTTCGGTGCCACAAAGCTCGGTGACTTTGTGGTCTACAAGACCCTGAAGGAGAAGCGGGGCATTGTCACCGCCAACCTGACCACCCCCTATGTCATCAACTTTCTTTCCCTCGCCGACGGTTCCATCAAGGTCAAGGTGCCTGCCGGACCCATTGCCGGGATGTTCCTCGACCTCTGGCAGCGGCCAATTTGCGATATCGGCCAGACCGGGCCGGACCAGGGCAAGGGCGGCACTTACATTATTGTCGGCCCGGAGGACGACAAGACAAAATATGAGGGAAAGGCTGATTTTATCTACCAGTCGGAAACCAACAATATCTTCATTGGTCTGCGTCTGCTCGACTCCTCTCCTGAGTTCGAGAAAAAAATTCAGAAAGAACTCAACGTGGCCCGGGTCGGCGAACGCTTCAAACCCATCCGATTTATCAAGGGGGTAGACAAAGAGTGGTCCGCCACCGCCCCGCGGGGCATGGAATATTGGAAGCTGCTGAGCCAGATTTACCAGGAAGAGCCGACCCGTGAGCAGGACAAGCTCTTTGCCGCCATGCTCGAACCGCTCGGCATCCAGAAGGGAAAGGATTTCGCGCCTGACGAGCGACAGCGGAAAATTCTGCTCAAAGGAGCGGCCATGGGCGAACTGATGCTGAGGAACATGCAGACCAATCCACGTTTCGCCAAACCTTACTGGCCGGGTACCCATTGGTACAAGAGCTTTGACTTCACCGTCCCACAGATCACCAAGGAGAAGGTGGAGTTGGACGAGCGCGCCGTCTGGTTCTATGAGGCGGTAACCTCCTCAGAAGGTATGGTGAATCCCACTCCGGGTAAAGGCCAGGTCTACATGACCACCAAATATGACTCAAAGGGCAGACTCCTGCGGGCGGACAAGATCTACCGCCTGCATGTACCGAAGGATGTACCAGTAGCCCAGTTTTGGTCGCTCACGCTTTACAGTGAGGCTACCCGAAGACCCTACGACAATGGAGGCAAAGACATAGCCGGCATCAGCCTTGACTCCAAAATGAAGCAGCTTCAGTACAACAAAGACGGTTCAATTGACCTTTATATCGGGGCCAAGGCGCCCAAGGGAATGGAATCCAACTTCATGAAAACCGTTGAAAAGGATGGTTGGTTTGTCTATTTCAGGCTGTATGCCCCAACGAAACCGTTTTTTGACAAGTCGTTTTCCTTACCCGATTTCGAGGAAATCACTTTTTGATTGAATCAGCTATCAAAACGCTTCACCGGACGGCAATTCCGCTGCGTTCCATTGCCGCCGGCGAGCTTGGACGTTATGTGTGAAAAAGGAGATTCAATAATGCGCAAGTTTGATGAACTCGTAAAAGTACAGACAGTACTTAAAGATGGCTAAGTAAAAACACAGGTATACAGGTAAGCGCAGCGAAGCGGAGACTCCGAGGAGTAGTGTTCTGCGGCGGGTCTTAATTAGACATGCAGTATGCCCACGAATCGCCACAGGACACACGACGCAGTAGATCGAAGTTTTTACGACGCCATCAAGTTTGGAGAATTAAAAAATGTGCCATTACGAGAATTATGGCCAAATGAAGTATCCGATTTCACTCCATGGCTTGCAGCAAATATTGAAGCCCTGGACGAAGCTCTTGGTTTAGAATTGTGAAAACGGGGTCTGTCCCTTATTTACTAGTCCCTATTTGACTACTATTTAACTATTTACTACCCTATTTATCCTAATTAATTCGTTGGAATTTTAATTGCTTTTTTAATCTGGGTATCTATACTATCAGGAATTATTAATTATTATTTGATAATTTTTGATGAGCCGGGACCTTCTTTCTGCTCAATCGAAAAAAGGTTGTCTATGGATACTGTCCCCATTGGTTTGTTGGAATGTTCAGCGCTTGATAAGCGAAAGAACCATAAACTCAGGCAGTATATTAAGGAGCTTGAGTTTAAAAACCATATCCTTCGCGTCCAGCAGGCACTTTCTCTTGACGGGATTCTTGTAGTCGACGAAAAGTGGAATATGGTCTCGTTTAATCAAAGATTTATTGATATGTGGGAGATTCCCGATCATATTATTCAATGTCGCGATGACAAAAAAAGCATCCAGACGGTTCTTGATAAACTCAAACATCCGGAAAAGTTTATGGCCCGGGTTGAATTTAGATGGATAATCCGTTGGAAAAAAGCAGGGATGAACTTGAATTGCTTGACGGCAGATTCTTTGATCGGTATTCAGCGCCTATTCTTGATAAGGAAAAGAATTTTAGGGGCCGAGTCTGGTTTTTCCGCTATATAACAGAAGTCAAGCAGACCAAGGTTCTGTTGCAAGAGCAAAACAGTACGCTGGAAGAAAGGGTTAGCCAGCGTACTTTTGAGCTGGAAAAACTCAATGATACCCTGAGAACACTGCTGCATTCCCTTGAAAAAGAAAAAAAGTTCTTAAAGAAAAAACGACGGAAAATTTCCAAAAAGCCCTACTGCCGTTTTTTGATACGCTGAAGGAGGGGCCTCTTTCCAATAGTCAACAGCATCTTCTGGATATGATGGAGTATGTTGTATCCGACTTGCTCTCGTCAATAAATTCTTCAATGCAAAATCTACGGCATCCGTTGACCCCGACGGAAATCAAAGTCGCCAATAGTATAAAAGCCGGTAAAACATCTAAAGAAATCGCTGTGCTGCTTTGCTGTTCCGAACGTACTGTTGAAGGGCATCGTTCTGCTGTTCGTCGCAAGCTCGGCCTGAAAAAAGGGGAGAATCTGTACATCCATTTGCACGCACTGTCCTGATTTCCCTGCCAGAGAACCATTTTTTTTTCAATTCCTGTTTTCTCCTCCCGCGCAAGGATATTCCCCTAAAATACGTGTTTGTTATACGTGGTTTATGCGTGCTTAAACCGTGTTGTATTTCAGTGCTTGTTTCATATATCCTTAAAGTAACCGTAGAAAAGGGGACGAAAAGGGTACCTCGGTGCGAGTGCTATGAATAATTATCATTGTCTTAACATGCTGTCTTGATAAGGCTTTCCATAGCTATCGGTTATACTTTTTGCTTTGCATGATTGGTGTCAACCGTAAAGGAGGTTTTTTCAGGTTGAGTTGATTTAGTCGTATTGAAAGAGGTTTTTTAAGTATTGGTTGTCAACTGCAAAAGGAGGTCGTTATGCCATTGATAAAGTGGAGGGATTCGTACTCGGTAGGGGTGGACAAGTTTGATCAGGAGCACATGCTGCTTGTTGAGCTGATCAATGAAATGTTTATTATTGTTCGGGACAGGGGGGACGTCGCCACCTTGGGTGATGCCGTGGCCAAGTTGATTGATTATACGAAGGTGCATTTCACCGACGAAGAAGAGGCCATGGAACAGGTCAATTATCCCCTGCTTGAGGAGCATAAAAAGATTCATGCCGACCTGCTTGAGCAGGTGCTCAGGTTTCAGGTAAGGATGGATAAAGAAGGGGAAGAGATGAGAACGGATCTTTATAAGTTTTTGAGAGACTGGTTGATCAATCATATCCTTGATGAGGATATGAAGTATAGCGGCTATTTTCAAGATGAGGCGGAGAGAGCTGAGACCTTGGCGAGTTGATTTGTATTGTCGCAACTTGGTATATTACGGCAGTGCAGGCGTTCCTGCAGATACTGCAATCCGGCAGAAAACAAATTTGAGCGAGAAAAATAAAACAGGTTTCAGGTAAAGCCCATCAGCTTCGGCAGCCACAGGACAATATCCGGCAGGGCGATCAGGGTGGCAATGGTCAGCACCTCGGCAACGAAAAAGGGGTGGCGCCACGGAAGACATCTTGGACACTGCACTCCGGCCGCACCCCGGCAACGACAAAACAGTTCTGAGATCGGGGGACACTATACCTATCTCTTTCCGCCTTTGGCCGCAAACTGAGGGAAGCCCGCCGGGATCACCGACCAGCCCGGCGCGTACCTCAGCGCACTGTCGCATAAGGAGCTCAATGGTTCAGCCAGAGGGCACGGGCCGAATAGACCACCACCCTTTCCATTGATCACAAGCCCGGAAGCCCCCGGCCTGATATGTTGTATCCAGGAATATCTTGTAGAATTAGTTCAAGGGTGAGGCGGTCTTCCTGCCGGAGGCTACCGAGTTTCCACGGAACAAGAGGATTTTCAATGGTAGCAAGAATGGGTTTAAAGACGGACGACTTGAATAATCCGGCATCCTGCCAGTCGGTGACCAGTTTTTCTCCCAACTTGTTCACCTGATGCAAGAAAATGACAATAACTTATTGTTTTTTCGTTGTTAGTATTTTTAAAAAAGGCTTTTTGCTGTGAAGCTTCGCACCACGAAGAACTTGGCAATGGAAAATTATGGAGTTACAATCAGAGTGGGTATAGAATAACTTGTTCGGCTCTCAAACTCAAAATCAATATTGACGAATGACGTAATGCGTCATATAATGAAATTATGATCAAGTCATTCAAGTGTAAAGATACGGAAAAACTTTTTAACGACATAGGTGTGAAAAGATTCAGAAGTATTTCCAGGACAGCAAGAATAAAACTTGAGGTTTTAAATGCTG
>JANTGH010000035.1 GCA_024763055.1 Desulfobulbaceae bacterium | reverse complement strand
TTTTTTTTGTCTCTTTTCCTGTTGGATTGTATACCATGTCAAATCACTGATGATCGCCTGAGGGTACGTTGTTTTTTGAATCTCAGCAAAATCATGTCGCAGAATCGGACGTAAAATCTATGGTAAAGTTTTGTCTGCTGTGCCATGTTGAATAAAAATGATGATCGCTCAATTGAGGAAAAATCAATTGGTATTGTTGATGAACTCGTAAAAAGTCAAAACAACGTTTAAAGATGGCTAAGTAAAAACACAGGTATACAGGTAAGCGTAGCGCAGCGGAGACTCCGAGGAGTAGTGTTCTGTGCCGGGTCTTAACTATACATATAGTATGTTGAGAATCGCCACAGGACACACGACGCAGTAGATCGAAGTTTTTACGACGCCATCATTGTTGAATAATCAATTAATCGATATCAGAGGAAAAAACAAAGGAGAAATATGATTTCCTTAGCCAGGGCACGCAGCTGCATCAACCGATTTCACCCATTGGGACCGGTTACAGTGTCTTCAGATAAGGCTCTTGGATTGTTTTGTGGATCGGATATTGCCGCCGAGGCGGACTGCCCTTCGATTGCCTCCTCGTTAAAAGACGGTTTTGCCGTTCACTCCGCCGATATTGTTCATGCCTCCCGCAACCATCCTGTGCAGCTTGCCCTTGTGGGAACGGTTACCGCCGGCGGGCAGTCAACGGCACGGGTGCGGGCCGGCCAGACCATCCGTATCATGACCGGTGCGCCCATTCCCGAAGGCACCGATGCTGTCCTGGCCTCGGAGTTTGCCAGCCAGGAGGGAACAACGGTGCATGCCTTTGCGGACGCCCATCCGGGCCGCAATATTCTTGATCGTGGATCCGACGTGGCTGTCGGGGATACAATCCTGGCCCGGGGGACCCGGCTTTTTCCCGCTCATCTTGGCCTGTTGGCCGCGGCCGGTGTCACAAGAGTTGCTGTGTATAAAAAACCGAAGGTTATAATTGTCGCCACCGGCAGTGAATTGGTCGCACCCGACGAGCGTATTACCCCCGGCAAGATTGCCGCCAGTAATCTCGCTACCCTGCTGGCCGAGGCACAATCTCTGGGCCTCGAGGCCGACTGGTTGCTTATTCGGGACAATTTAAGTCAACTGCAAAAGACAGTCGCTCCCCTGATAGGCAGCTATGATGTCATCTTGACCTGTGGCGGAGTGCTTGATGGAGACAAGGATTTTACCGTCCGGGCCATGGAGGAACTTGGCGTAGAGCCGATTTTTCATCGGGTTCGGGTGGGGCCGGGCAAGGGAGTCTGTCTTGGAACAAAGGATAACTCATCTATCTTTAATCTTCCGGGCGGGCCGCCATCCAACCACGTGGCCTATCTTCTGCTGGCAAAGGCAGGGATTCTTCGGCTGTGTGGTGCTATGGATCCTTTTGCCGATTATCTCATGGCGCGTCTTAACGAGTCTCTTCCCGGCCAACAGGGTTGGACCCAGGTTTTTTATGGAAATCTTGACCGGGATGGGGAGCAGCGAACGGTCACGCCACTTATACGCTGCAGTCGGCTGCAGGCCATGGCAGAGGCCGACTGTCTTATTGAAATTCCAGAAGAATACCCAGGAGCTGATGCGGGAACAATACAGAAAATATGGAAAATCAGATAATATGGAAAACCAGGTAACCCTTGTTCAGAAGACCGTGGTGGTCACTCCCACCGGCAGCCGGGAGGAAAAAGAGATCGTGGCCATTGAGGTGCCGTACAAGGTTGCCCTTAATGACCGGGAAATCGGGACTTCCATGGTGCTTGAAACCGGGCTTGAAGAATTCGGCGCCGGTTTCCTTTTCGGGCAGGGATATGTTACCGAACCCGGTCAGGTGCGGGAGGTACTGGTTTGCCCGGAGGGACGGATTTCCGTGCATGCCGATGTCGACGAGGCCAACGAGCCCAAGGAGGTGATCATCACCTCGGGTTGCGGCGGCACAGGCAAAATTTCCCGCGAGATGCTGGAGGGAGCCTTTGATCCCCTTAAGGAGTGTACCATCAGCTTTGCCGAGATAAGACGGTTTATCCGCGAGACACTCCATTATTCTCCTCTTGGCGGCCAGACCCATTGCGTGCATGGTTGCGGGTTCTGGAGCGACGGTAAACTCCAGGCTCATTACGAGGATGTGGGGCGGCATAATGCGGTAGACAAGGTGATCGGCGCGATTCTGCTGGGTAAATTTACCGCCCGGGGCGCGATTTACACCACCGGCCGCCTGACCTCGGACATGGTGCTTAAATGCGCCCGCATCGGCATCCCGATAGTTATGTCCCGAACCGCCCCGTCCTCATTAGGCCTTGCCATTGCCCGCAGGGCCGGAGTGACCCTTGCCGCCTATGCCCGTCCGGAGCGGCTCAATATTTTCAATGCCCCGGAACGTATTCTTTCCTGAGGTTGTGGATAACGATTCGATCATCAAGGGAGCGTCACCTCACTGATAGTATGTGAGACAGGCCATCCTCTCCCGCCGGTCTGTACATTTTTAACGTTTGCCGGGTATGTCCCTTGACCACAAGGGAGAAAAATAATATGTATGCACAGTTTGTTAAGTTTTTTAGTGCCTGTCAGGAAACGTTTTTTTTTTTGCCGGATTTCGTTGTTGTGGAAAAAGATTTCCTGGGAATATTCAGGTTATGGTGAATTTTTTTCGCGCTTTGACTTCGAACAAAAAACCGCGTTACTTGACGGACAACAGTTATCCGGTGGATACATCGGGTAGTCATGCAACCATTGCAAAAAGGAGGAATGTCTGATGCGAAAATCTTTATGGCTGTCCCTTTCGGGAATACTTGTGGCCGGCCTTGTCGCCTTGAGTCTCAGCAGCGCTTTTGCTGAAGAACCGGTTAAAATCGGCGTGTATTATCCCATGACGGGACCGTCTGCCGTGTATGGCCAGATAGGGTACAAGGGGCTGCAGCTGGCCCAGAAGGAGCGCCCCAAGGTACTGAATCGTGAGGTCAAGCTGTTTCTCACCGACAACAAGTCCGATAAGGTGGAGAGCGCCAATGCAGTCTCCCGGCTTATCCAGAAAAACAAGGTTGACGCCGTTATCGGTGGTCTGACCTCTTCCAATACGCTTTCCGGTGCCCCGGTTGCTGAAAAATCAAAAGTTCCGATGATTTCCCCCTGGGCCACCAATCCGGTTGTTACCCAGGAAAAACAATGGGTTTTCCGGGCCTGTTTTATTGATCCCTTTCAGGGATTTGTCGGTGCCAAATTTGCCCGGGAAAACCTGAAGGCAAAGAACGCGGCCGTGTTGATCGATATCTCCCAGGATTACTGCGTGGGAATTGCCAACTTCTTTATGAAGAATTTCACCAAGATGGGTGGCAAGGTGGTTTCCAAGCTTCATTATAATACCGGAGACCTTGATTTTACCGCCCAGTTGACCGCTATAAAAACCAAAAATCCTGATGTTGTTTACTGTCCGGGATATTTTAAGGAACTGGCCCTTATCGCCATGCAGGCTCGAGAGGTTGGTTTGACGGCGCCGATCCTTGCCGGCGACGCCGCCCAGGCTGATGAGCTGATCAAGATCGGTGGCAAATCCGTGGAAGGCCTTTCCTTTACCACCCATTTTGATGAAATGGGCGTGACCACCGAGTCGGGGAAAAAATTCGTCAAAGCCTTCCGGGGCGCGTACCCGGACGTCACCCCGGATTCCGTTTCAGCACTTTCTTATGACACTTACAATATCCTTCTTGATGCTATCGAGCGTGCCGGCTCGACCGACAAGGAGAAGGTTCGGGCTGAATTGGAAAAGACCAAGGACTTTCAAGGGGTAACCGGTGTCATGACCATGAAGGACCATGACATGATAAAACCTGCGGTGATCCTGACCGTCAAAGATGGCAAGTTCAAGTGGCTCGCTACTGTTCAGCCGTAATCCAATGACCTTTCAGCTTTTTCTCCAGCAGCTCATCAATGGCCTTGGCCTGGGTTCGTTGTACGGGCTTATAGCCATCGGCTATACCATGGTGTATGGAATTCTGCGGCTCATCAACTTTGCCCATGGCGATGTAATGATGATGTCGACCTATTTTGCCTTTTTCGGCGTTTCCATCTTTGCCCTGCCCTGGTGGGTCGCGGCGCTCCTTGCCATGATTCTCACCGGGCTGCTGGGGATAAGTATTGATCAGGGAGCCTATCGTCCTTTACGGCGGGCCTCCAGGATCAGCGCCCTGATTACGGCGATCGGCGTTTCTTTTTTCCTCGAAAATGCCGCTCTTGTCGTTTTTGGTTCCCGGCCACGCGCCTTCTATCGGCCGGAAATGTTTCGGGCCATCTGGCATTTTGGAGATATTTCTCTTTTGAGCCTGACGGGGTATACCATCCTTATCACCCTTTGTTTGCTCGTTATCGTCTACTTCATTGTCTACAAAACAAGAATGGGCATGGCCATGCGGGCCGTTTCCAAGGATATGCATACCGTTCCGCTCATGGGCATTGATTTGAACCGTGTTGTCGCTTTTACCTTTGGCCTTGGATCTGTTATCGCCGCAGTGGGAGGTATTCTCTGGGCCATGAAATATCCCCAGATTGAGCCGCTGATGGGAATTATTCCCGGTCTGAAAGCCTTTGTCGCGGCCGTACTTGGCGGGATCGGTAATGTTTTCGGGGCCGTGCTTGGCGGATTTATTTTAGGTATTACTGAAATTCTGCTCGTTGCTTTCTGGCCGGAACTTTCAGGCTATCGGGATGCTTTTGCCTTTCTGCTGCTTATTCTGGTGCTTATTTTTCGGCCAACCGGAATCATGGGTGAGGACCTGCCGGAATGAAAGATGCAATGCAATACAGGCAGGCCCGGCAGCGCTGGTCCACGAAAAACAGGCGCCGCAACAGGATTCTTACGCTGGCGGCCGTACTCTGCACGTGTGGCTTGCTGTTTTTCGCAAATCGTTTTGCCGATGAATACCAGATTAGAATTCTCAACATGGTGGCCATTTATATCACCCTGGCCGTCTCCTATAATCTGATCAATGGCATTACGGGCCAATTCTCCCTTGAGCCCAACGCCTTTGTCGCCCTTGGCGCCTACAGCTCAGCCCTTTTGACCATGACTCCCATGGAAAAAGGGATGAACTTTATCATCGACCCCTGTGCGCCCTGGCTGGCGCAAATTTGTGTCCCTTTCCTGCCTGCCGTGATCTTTGGCGGCTTGATGGCAGCGTTTTTTGCCCTGCTTATGGGATTTCCGGTTTTCAGGGTGCGTGGCGATTATCTTGCCATTGTTACCCTGGGATTTGGCGAAGTTATCCGGGTGGTGGCCAACAATCTCCAAACGGTGACCAATGGTCCGCTTGGGCTCAAAGGCATAGCTCCCTATACTGATCTCTGGTGGACCTGGGGCCTGGCCTTTGTCACTTTGTTTGTCATTATCCGTCTGGTTAATTCATCCTACGGTCGCGCCTTAAAGGCCATTCGCGAAAATGAACTGGCTGCTGAAAGTATGGGCATCAACAGCTTTCGTCATAAACTGCTTGCTTTTTCCATGGCCGCATTTTTTGAGGGTATGGCCGGGGCCATGCTGGCACATCTGATAACCACTATCAGTCCCATGCTCTTTACCTTTTTTCTTACCTTCAATCTGCTGATCATTATCGTGCTTGGGGGGTTAGGTTCACTGACCGGCTCGGTGATTGCGGCAATCGCCTTTACCTGGGGCTCGGAACTGCTCCGGGCCGTTGAGGAGCCGACCGATATTTTTGGCTGGTTTACCATCCCGGGTATCCCCGGTATGCGCATGGTTATCTTTGCCGTTATTCTCATCGCCGCCATGCTGTTCTGGCGTGAAGGTATAATGGGTAGAAAAGAATTTTCATGGGGATGGCTCTTTGGTCTTGTTCCCGGTGGTAAACAGAAGAAATCAGTCTGATGGCACTCCTTGAATCCAGTAATTTGACCATGCGTTTTGGTGGCCTGACCGCGGTCGATGATTTTAATCTGCGCCTGTTGCCAGGTGAGCTGGTTGGGCTGATCGGCCCTAACGGGGCGGGTAAGACAACGGTATTTAATATGCTTACCGGTCGCATCCGACCCAGCAGCGGTTCCATTTTATTCCATACTGATCAGCAGGTTAATATTATTGGTTTAAAACCCAATCGCGTCAACCGGCTTGGTATTGCCCGAACGTTTCAGAATATTCAGCTTCTGCCGGAATTATCCGTACTCGAAAATGTGATGATGGCCTGGCATGGACGGCTTAAATCTCCGTTCTGGGCGCCGATCTTTGGTCTGCCCTCTTACCGGCGTGAGGAGGAGGCCATGATCGAAGGCTCCCTGGAGTTGCTTGATCGGGTCGACCTGCTTGATCTGGTTGATACTGAGGCAGGAAACCTGGCTTATGGTCAGCAGCGGCGGCTGGAAATTGTTCGCGCTCTGGCCACCCGGCCCAGCCTGTTGCTGCTCGATGAGCCGGCTGCCGGAATGAATCCCAATGAAACCAATGACTTGATGCGGTTGATTCTGGAGATAAAACAGGATTTTTCTTTGACAATTCTTTTAATTGAACATGATATGAAATTTGTCATGGGATTGTGCGAGCGGCTTATTGTCCTTGATCACGGGGTGACCATTGCCGAGGGTCTGCCTGAGGAGATCAGAAGAAATGAACAGGTGATAACCGCCTATCTTGGAGAGCGACGCCGTGCTGATCATTGACAATCTTCATGTTCACTATGGAGGCATTCAAGCCCTGTCCGATATGAGTCTTGAGGTGCCGGAAGGTAAGATTGTTACCCTGGTCGGCGCCAACGGGGCCGGAAAATCGACAACACTTCGCGCGGTATCAGGTCAGATTCCATACATAGGCGGTACCGTGGAAAAGGGCCGGGTCATTTTTCAGGACCGGGAGATTACCTTTTTGCCTGTGCATAAAATTGCCCGTCTTGGTGTCATCCAGGTGCCGGAAGGCAGGCATATCTTTCCCAACTTGAGCGTTCTTGAGAATTTGTACATGGGAGGTTTTCACCGCTCCCATGATCGGGAGTTCCATAAGGATCTGGACCACGTCTTTGGCCTGTTTCCACGGCTTCAGGAGAGAAAAAAACAATTAGGCGGGACGCTGTCTGGAGGCGAGCGGCAGATGCTGGCCATCGGCAGGGCCATCATGGCAAAGCCTCTGCTGATCATGATGGACGAACCATCGCTTGGTCTTTCGCCAAAACTCGTGGATGAAGTTTTTGATATTATCCAGGCCATTAACAGCGAAGGGACGACCATTCTTCTGGTTGAACAGAATGCCATGGCCGCGCTTTCCATCGCTCACCAGGGGAGTGTGCTGGAATCAGGGCGCATGGTTCTTGAGGGGGCGGGAACGGAGCTGCTTGAAGACGACCGGGTGCGCCAGGCCTATCTTGGGGAAGATGTCTGAGTTGCTTTTTTTCATTGCCCTCACAAAACAACTTTCCCTCAGCTGAATCCGGCTATTTTTTTGGTAGAATGAGGGCGGTTTTTGGTCCTGTGGAATAGCCTTTTTCTCTACTCAGCGCCGTCAGAGCCCGGATTCGTTTTTCGTTTTCCGGATGGGAAGAAAAATAATGGCCGATATGACCCGGATCCAATTTTTTGGGCATGTGTTTAAAAAAGTCGGTGCTGCCGCCTACGTGACCGTAAACACAGTTCAATGTTTGCAAAGCGAATGCGTCCGCTGCTGATTCCTGCTCCCGGGAAAAGCCGGATTCCGTGACTTGAACACTTTTGCCGATTAGATGGGCAACGCTGCCGTTCGAAGAGTCGATGAGCGTGGAGATGAAGGCAAAAACAAGCCCTCGGCCAAGGGAACGCAGATGGTCCCTGTTTTTGAAATGACCCATTTCGTGGCCAAGGACAAAGACCAGTTCGTTTTCAGATTGCATGCGGTCAAGTAAACCGCTGAAAACAACAATGCGGCCACCCGGCAGGGCCATGGCATTGACAATGTCTGATTCGACAACATGGACGGTGACCGGGTAGGGCAGGGCCGCACAATTTTTTTTCTTTATTTTGTCAATAAGCCGTTGCAGTAATGCTTCTTTTGCGTCCCCTTTTTTGTTGGTATCAAATCGGTAGGGTAGAATTGAAGCAAGTTTCTGTTCGCTTTCCGGAGAGATATGGGCAGCCAGTATATCCGCGCCGTAGCCAAGCAGAATATAGGCAACGACTATGATGGCGAGCAGGCCGCCAAGAAGCACCAGTAGTTCTCTTAGGGGCGAAACAGGAGAGACGTTGTAGTTATGTTTTGGCAGTCTGGGCGTGTAGTTCACTCCTGCTCCACCAGGGTAACAGCCGTGCCATAGGCCAGGGCTTCGAGACAGCCGATATTTCGTTTGCGGCTGTACTTGCCGATGGCTGAAGTCTCAATACGGACATTAACGATAATTGCGGCCTCGGGCGCCTGTTCCTTCATGCGGAGCAGAGACTCACGCCGGGCCCGGTCAAGCAGGCTCTCATAAGATGTTATTGTGCCGCCGAATATGTTGCGCAGCATGGCAAGGAGACGTTTGAAGTAATCAATGGATATAACGGCGCTTCCTTCCACCAGTTTTATGGAGCGAATCCGCCCGGCAGGAAAGGGTATCTCTTTTGTTGTGATGGCCGGCAGGCGCAGAAACTGTTGTTCCCGTTCCCGGATAGAACTGTAATGACGTTTCTCCACCCAGCTGCCGACAAAGTAACCAAGAGCCGTCAAGCTCAGAATTATGATGAGATCAACCATGGACACCTACTCCACTCGGACGGCTGTGCCGTAGGCATAGAGTTCGGCAGCGCCCTGGGCTACGGAAGAGGTGGAAAACCGGACATTAATGACCGCGTTGGCCCCTAAGTCGGTGGCCTGTCTGATCATGCGTCGGCTTGCCTGGTCACGGGATTCGGAGAGAAGCTGGGTGTATCCTTTTAATTCACCGCCGACAAGATTTTTCAGGCTGGCCATCAGGTCCCGCCCCACATGCTTGGCCCGGATAGTGGAGCCGGAGACAAGGCCGAAATGCTCGACAACTCTCTTGCCGGGAATTGCCTCAATATTAGTCAGGATGATTTCTCCGCCGTTGTCACTTTTCAAATAATGCTGTTTTACCTTTTCGTTAACCAATGGTACACCTCTTGGGGTCGTTGTTCCTGTTTCTTGCGCCTGTTTTTGGTGTAGCATCAGGGGTGAGGTTGTGTCAAGAAGTATGATCGCCGGGAAAGATGAGATGGAAGACCGCTCTCATCGTAGTGTCCCTGGCGCTTAAGAGAGAACCCGTTTCTTTTTTGTTTTGATGCCTACGATTTAGTTCTACTTTGTAATACTGGTTATGAACAAGAGGTGGTCATCGTTTTTCTGTCATCTTCGAATGTTGTTATCGGTAAAACCCTCCGGGATTTTCATTTTGGCCCAACCTGCTTTGTCACCGGTTGTTCCATGTAGACTTGATTACAATGAACCAACCAAATTCTCGTATCTTGTGCGAAAATGAAAATTGCTCAATTTAGGCTTCGTCAAAATGTTTTTTGTCTTGCCGGTCTGGTTCTGCTTGCCTTACTGCCGTGGCTGCTCGATCTTTGCGGGCAACAATATCTGCTTTCACTGGCCACCAGAGCCCTGATCTACGGACTGGCCGCTTCCAGCTTGAACCTTATTTTAGGCTATGGCGGCATGGTCAGTTTAGGCCATGCCGCTTTTATGGGCATTGGCGGCTACGTGGTCGGCATCATGGCCTTTCACAGCTATGATAAAATTCCGGTATTCGGGATGCTGCCGCAGTCCACCGGTTCTGAAAACGGTCTTCTGGTCTGGCCCCTGGCCATGCTCCTCGCCGGGATTTTTGCCCTGATCACCGGCGCGATCAGTCTGCGGACCAAGGGAATGCATTTTATCATGATTACCCTGGCCTTTGCTCAGATGGTCTATTTTTTCTTTACCTCGCTTGATGCCTATGGCGGCAGTGACGGCATCTCGCTCTATAACCGCAATACACTGCCGGGCCTGGATCTTGGTAATGACCAGGTCTTCTATTACCTTTGCCTGAGCCTGCTGCTTGGTTTTCTGTTCCTGATGCATCGACTGACCGGTTCCCGTTTCGGCCGGGTTCTCATCGGCAGCCGCGAGAATGAACAGCGGCTGCAGATTCTTGGCTTTGCGCCCTTTGGCTACCGGCTGCTCAGTTATTGCCTTGCCGGCAGCGTTGCCGGTCTTGCCGGGGTGCTGCTGGTCAATCAGGGAGAATTTGTCAGCCCGGGCATGACTCACTGGACACGTTCCGGCGAAATTCTGGTCATGGTTCTGCTGGGAGGTATGGGCAAATTGTTCGGCCCTCTGTTAGGCGCGGTGGTGTTTCTGTTCCTGGAAGAATACCTCGCCATGTATACCGAGCACTGGATGGTTATTTTGGGCCCTTTTCTTATCCTGGTGGTTCTCTATGCCCGGGGCGGGTTGTACAGCCTGCTCTTTGACAGGAAGGGTAACCATGACTGAGCCGGTTCTTCAACTGCGCGGAATCACCAAATCGTTTGGCGGCCTTAAGGTCTGCACCGATATCAATCTCCAGATCGTGCCGGGCGAGCTGCATGCCCTGATCGGTCCGAACGGCGCGGGCAAGACAACCCTGCTCAATCTGATTACCGGCCAACTGCCCGCGGATTCAGGCTCATTGAGTTTTAACGGATCGGATATTACAAAGAAATCAGTTCATGAACGGGCGAGGCAGGGAATGGCCCGTTCATTTCAGATCACCTCCCTGTTTACCAGCTTTACTGTGCGGGAAAATATTGAACTTGCCGTGCAGGCGATCCAGGGTTCCAGTTACCGGTTCTGGCGACCCGCAGCCGGTGATCCGGAATTAGAGGAACCGGCCGGGAAGATTATGGCCCGGGTCGGTCTTTTGGAGCGGGCGCATATCAGGGCGGCAAATCTTTCCCATGGGGAGCAGAGGCTGTTGGAAATGGGTATGGCCCTGGCCACCAGGCCGTCACTGCTGCTGCTTGACGAGCCCATGGCCGGTCTTGGTCCGGGCAGTTCTCACAACCTGGCCCAACAGATCATGGAGCTCAAGGGCAGCATTGCCATTCTCCTGGTCGAACACGACATGAATGCTGTTTTTTCCCTGGCCGACCGGATAAGCGTCCTTGTGCAGGGCAGTATTATTGCCACGGGCAGGCCGCGGGAAATCCGCAATAATCCAGAGGTGCAGGAGGCTTATCTGGGAACGCCATGCTGAAAGTAACGGACATTGAAACATGTTACGGTCATGCCCGGGTTCTGTTCGGGGTTTCCCTAAAAGTCCGCCGGGGCGAGGTCGTGGCTTTGATGGGTAGAAACGGCATGGGCAAAACCACTGTTATCCGATCCATCATGGGCCTGACCTCCGCAAAAGCCGGCACTATCACCTGGAATGATCAACCCATCCACGAACTGCCGGCCTACAGAATTGCCCGCCTCGGCCTTGGCCTTGTGCCCGAGGGCAGGCACATCTTCCCCACCCTGAGCGTCCGGGAAAATCTGCTGGCCGTGGCCGCCAATTATACCGGCAGCGACAATCCCTATACTCTGGACAGGGTTTTTTCCATCTTTCCCCGACTCAAAGAACGGCTGGACCACCTTGGCAGAGAACTGTCCGGCGGCGAGCAGCAGATGCTGGCCATTGCCCGCGCCCTGATGATCAATCCGACCCTGCTCCTTCTTGACGAGGCCACCGAGGGTCTTGCCCCTATAATCTGCGGGGAGATCTGGCAGGGCTTGAGTATTTTAAAGGAACGGGGGTTGTCCATCCTGGTAGTTGATAAAAATATCGATTCTCTGCTCGCCATCTGCAGCAGCTGTTATGTTATGGAAAAGGGCAGGGTGGTTTTCTGCGATACATATCCCTTTGCCGGCTTTACCGACAGCGTAAAACTGCGCTATCTTGGTGTGTAGGGAAGAAAAAGGGACGGAGAATTGGTTTATTTAGGCCGCACGGCCAGGTATTCCAGCCGTTGCATGTCTGTTGCGACCTGCTCTGACTTGGGATATTCTTTGCCGAGATAGGTGTCCAGCACCTGGTCGAGAAATGCATCGTGCAGCTCTGGCGGAACCCGTTGCAGGTAGGGCAGCCAGGTGGTGCGCAGCCAGCCGGCAAACCGTTTTCTGGTCTTGTGAACCATGATTTTGGGGATGAGCTTGATGGATTGTATTGTCAGCCCGGCTTCCTTGAGCCAGGGGGTATATTCCTTAGGGCTGTAAAATCCGTAGGGGAACGTAAAACCGGTAAAGTATTCCTGCCACTGCTCCGCTTTCATCACTGTTTCCATGGCCCGGACCACCGGGGCGGCGTTTCCCTTGCCGCCCATCTGCACCAGGACTCTGCCTTCAGGCTTCAGGGCCTGGTATATCCCCCGCAGCACCGGTCGATGATCAATCACCCAGTGCAGAGCCGCATTGGAAAAAACGACATCAAATTCCTGCACAAAGGAAAGCGAGCCTGCATCCTGCAGCAGAAACGAAAGATTGGTTGCTGTTGTCCCATGGTTTTTTTCCGCCAGGGCAATCATCTCCGCTGAACTGTCGATCCCCGTCACCCTGCCCCCGGGCAGGTAGCGGGCCAGGACAGCGGTTACCTTGCCGTCGCCGCATCCGATATCAAGCAGGTGTTCATCTCCGCAGGGTTTAAGTTTTTCCATCAGATCAAGGGCCCACTGGAACTGGATCTGTGAGTTGGCCGCATAATCATCGCCGTTCCACTGGTATGTCTGTTGTTGTTCCATGGTCATAGCCTGTTCGCGTACTGTACTCCTTTTTTTTCCCCAAGATGGACAAGGCTGATTGATTGCCTCGAAAATGACAGGTGCGATAAAATTGTTGAATGTCCTGACAGGTGCGAATTTATTCGCCTGCTCTGCCAATCAGACAATCACTAACGTGGCGGCTGAAGCCGCCCCTGTGTCTGGGTTGCTGGCAAGGTCCGCCTTGGTATGTATGCGGATTATTAGGTTATTGTCTTGGTTTATGGAGCTCTATGGGGAGTAGGGTTTGGAAATGATTGAAATCTTTGTCGGTTGTGAGAATAGGCATCTTGTGTCTTTTTGAAATTGCACAAATGAGGAAGTCGGTGTTTGAACCCTGAATGCCTTTTTGTCTGGCAGTGTTGAAATATTCTGCCGCTAATTCATAATCTTCCATCTCTATTTCCACTTCTTCAAACGCGCGCAGGTGTTTTCGGAGGAGATCGAACTGTTTTCCGGATTTTATTCCACTTAGTAATTCCTGGCGTACCGGCCCTATGAGCTGGGCACGAATTTCTTTTATGAGTTCAGTCAGCTCCGTAACATAGGCATTTTCTTGAGGTTCACTGCGCCTGAGCGCCAACGACCATACACAAGTGTCAATTATAATTTTCAATGCACGGCTCTTTGTTTCTTATAATCATAATCCTGATCATATTCTATGGTGTTGAAAATTCTCAGTATTTCTGATTGCTTCCTTTTTTGGATATATTCTTGTAAGGCTTCGGTGACTGCAGCTTTTTTCGTGCGATGCCTGCCGATATTTTTCGCCTCTTCAATGAGCCTGTCGTCGATAGCAAGATTGGTAGCCATGGTTATTCCTCCCTATTATTACACATTATAATAATGTTTATAATGTGTGACGTAAAGAAAATATTTTCTCGTTTTCCAGCTCTGCAACGGGACACAACTTCGGGTAATCCACTTATTGCATATCCCAACAATTTCATGATCGGTAGGAGCGGATTTATCCGCGAATGTTGGTCTCGTAGCGCCGCTCTGCGGTGGTACGTGTTTTTCAGTGGATCTGCGCCCTTTTAAGCTAACCGCCTCAATGAATCCGTCGCCTCCTGTTGACAAGGCACATTGGACGAAGAAGAAACCCAATCGCCATCAGAAGAATAATAGCGATAACAACCGCCCCGGCATTGAGCAGGATCCCTGAAAAGATCAGGGCCAGCAGACGGGCGGCAATGCGTAATATTCTACTCTGCAGAAGTCTTGTCGCTGACAGAATTCCGATCAGGGCATTGGCAATAAAAAAACCGTCTGCCAGCGCCACCAGTCGCTCAATATCGGTAAACTGAAAATACACACCCGCCAGTACAACAAGATGAAAGGAGGCAAGGACAAGAATAGCCGGTGCCGGCGCACTGGTTTCGGATTTGGCGGTCAGGAAAACCGGCAGAAATCCTTCTCCTGATAGAGAAGAAATCAGCCGGGCCACCCCACCGGTAAAGAGCAGGTAAGATGTTATGCACAGGGAAGTGACCAGCACGGCCATGATGATGTCGCTGCCCGCGCCGGCAAGAGGGCGGATAAGATCGGTTATGGTAATCGCCCTGCCGGTAATCAGCTGCGGGTCAATCATCTGCACGGCTGCAGCCACGGTCAGGCTGACCAGGGCCATGATGCAGACCGAAAAGATGACCGCTCGCGGAATGGATGTTTCGGGATCACGCACATCACCGCTGTAATTGCCCACCACTTCCCAACCAACCATGGTCCAGAAGAGCAGGAGCAGGCCGTAGCCGAATTGCGGACCCGAAAAAGGGGGCAGGGCGCTGCCGGGATGGCTATGAAAGAGCAGAACAGCGGCCGCTCCGGCAAACAGTGTTGTCGCAACCAGGGTTGAGAGTATAAAAGATATTTTTCCGATGGAAGTCACCTGCCGGAGGAGCAGGACAGTACAGAGCAACAGGATCGGCAGGGCCAGCAGAGGGGCAGGCATACTATAGAGTGGCTGCAGGTATTTTGCCGCTGTCAGCAGCACCGCCACCGGCCCGAACAGCACTGCGCCGATCAGGTACAAAGAGGTAAGTTTTTTCACCCGGCTGCCGAAGGCCTCTTCAATGGCACGGGCAACCCCGGCATCACCGGGAAAGATAATGGACAGCCTGCCGAAAATAACGGCAAAGAAAAAGCTGAGCCCGACAATAAGCATCCAGGCCGCCAGGGCCTGGTTTCCGGCCACCTGGTACACCAGCGGCGGCAGAATAATGATGCCCGATCCCAATATCGGGCCGATCATCAGACCACTGAGCAGGAAGGGACCGAGTTTTTTGTTCTGTGTGGATTCAACCATTTCCGGGTCGGCGGGTCAGTTCATTGTCAATGTTTCCGGTATTAATCGTACCGGCAGGCTCAAACAGCATGACCTGTACTTCTCTTGCGGCAATCGGTTTGTGTGCAACCCCGCGCGGAATGATCAAGAACTCGCCATCGGTCAGGGTGACAGTCGGCTGGTCTTCAAACTCAATATCCAGGCAGCCTGTTATCACCATGAACATCTCATCTTCCCGTTCATGGTGATGCATGACAAACTCTCCCTTGAGCTTGACCAGCTTTACATACTGTCCGTTCAGTTCCCCGGCAATCTCGGGCTGCCAGTATTCACTGATGTTGTGCATCCGGTCCCTGATGCATACTTTTTCAATCATAATCAACTCCCTGGTATCAAAATAAGGTTTTTGTCATTTCGCCGGCTTTTTCCCATCGTTCCAGCGATCTGCCCCATTCTCGTCATCCCCGCAATCTGTTGGGCGGGGATCCAGTCCTTATCCGGCGTTATCCTCGCGCCGCTGCTCTTGGCTGATCCGTAGGGATCCCATCGTTTTTTCAGGTAAATGTATCAATATAAAATCAGGCATAAGCGTTGTAAAATGAGATTTGAACTCGTTGCTGTAGCCATGGTCTCCCTTGTTGCTGCGTAACGGAGGGGTCAAAAGTATTTTTATCATTTATGGGAAAACGGCTCAAACCAATTGCAGGACAATGGAAACATGGAATTTGATAAAAGATACGCTAAAATAACGGGATGTCTCCTCTGGACGGAGGTGGTATGGTTCAGGTTGCAGGAATTTGTTTCCCGGGTTTACAGGGCCGCATCGCCCGCAGGTCATAGCCGGATGGCTGCTGATAAACCCGTAGATCAAACAGGGGCAGGGCCGCTATCAGGTGGTCGAAAATATCCGCCTGGATGGCCTCGTAACGGGCCCAGGCCTGGTCGTTGCTGAACACGTATACCTGCAGGGGCAGACCGTCGGGGCCGGGTTCCAGTTGGCGGACCAGAAAGGTCATCCCGGTATGGATTTTTGGATTGTTTTTCAGATAGGCCTCCACATAGGCTCGGAAGATACCGATATTGGTCTGGCGGCGGCCGTTGATGATCACCGAGGTGTCAACCTGGTGTTCCCGGTTATATGCCTCGATTTCTTTCTGCTTGCTGCGGATATAATCGCTGATCAACTCGATCCCGGCAAGGCGGTCAAGTTCCCGGTCGGAAAGAAAGTGGATCGAGGTCATGTCCAGGTGCAGGGACCGCTTGATGCGGCGGCCGCCGGATTCGGACATGCCGCGCCAGTTCTTGAAGGATTCCGAAATCAGGGCATAGGTGGGAATGGTGGTGATGGTTTTATCCCAGTTGCGCACCCGCACCGAATGAATGGAGAGCTCGATAACCTCACCGTCCGCCCCCCGGGAAGGCATCTCGATCCAGTCGCCCACCCGGACCATGTCCATGCTGGTGAGCTGAATCGAGGCCACAAACCCGAGAATGGAATCCTTGAACACCAGCATGATTACTGCGGTCAGCCCGCCCATGATCGAGATCAGGCCCCACGGAGACCGGTTGGTGAGAATGGCTGCCAGAAAGATCAGCCCAACCACGTAGACCACTATTTTAATAGCGTCGATGTAACCGCGAATGGTCTTGCCGCTCCTGTGGTGCAGGGTCTTGTAAATCTCGTTAACCGCGTTGAGCAGGCCGTTGAGAGTGGAGATGCCGACCAGGACAAAGCCGCAGGAGATGAGACGGCGCAGGATCTCAGCGCCCTGCGATTCCGGCGGCAGCAGCAGGTCACGGGCAACATGGAACACCAGCACCGGCACGACCCAGGACAACCGCGTAAAGACCCGGTTGTGGACCAATGCGTCGTCCCAGTGCAGCCGGTTGCCGCGAACCACATGCTGAATGAGCCGGAGCAGGCTGCGCCGCACCATCCAGGTGGCCAGCAGGGCGATCAGACCGATCAGGAGGATCAGCGTCCCGGATACCAGTATGGCTGCCGGCTGGTCGGACAGGCCAAGCTGGTGGAACATGTGGAAAAGATATTGGTTCATGTCATCTATTTTAGGCAGCCTCCAGTCCGGGCAGGAGAAAAATAATACCATCATTCCTCAGCAACAAGGGATTTCACTGTCATCCCCGCGATCTGTTGGGCGGGGATCCATGTATTTCATAGTGTTCTCCTCGTTTCACTGCTCTGCGGTGAAACGTAACTCCAGGCGCTCTGCGCCCAAGTCAACAATCCATAATCCGGAATAGAAAAATTTGCACTCACCGGATAACGAAAATGAAGCAATGGAAAATATTTTTTTTGGGTTTCACAATAAAATCACCCAAAATCCCTGCAGGGCAATCGTTTTTACGAAGTCAAAAAAAATGCGAAAAAATAAGGGGCTGTCACTATATGACAGGGGTGGTATGGTATGGTATGACTAAAGTGAAAACTAAAAAGAGGAAAAGCCTGTCAGGTCGATCCCCGAGTACTTCATAAGCTCTGTATCTTTTCGGATAAGCCAAGGCAATGCAATATTACGCCCACAGCCTGGAGGGCGAGCCGCCGGAGAAGTGGCAGCCCCTGGAAGAACACTTAAAAAACGTGGCGGAGAAGGCGGCAGACTTCGCCCGGCCATTTGGTGGTGATTCATGGGCAAGACAAGCAGGTAAAAATCACGATCTCGGTAAAGGCACCAAGTCCTGGCAGGCCTACCTACGACGGGTAAATGAAATCATTGATGAGTTTGCACAGTTTTATGACGGCCATCCAAAGCATGCCGCAGAAGGGGCACGATGGTTGTTTAAACACTCAAAAGAGGCAGGTAAAATCCTTGCCTATTGCATTGCCGGACATCATGGAGGATTGCCGAACTGGGACGATCCGGGTCAGGCAGCATTACGCTCAAAACTTGCAGCGCTGCCAGCTGAAATTTCTTTTCCTGTTTCTCGGCCTGAATTACCGGCAGAGTTACCATTTCCAATTGATGGAGATCGTTTCGGGTTTCAGTTACAGTTTTTTACCCGCATGATTTTTTCATGCCTTGTTGATGCCGATTTTCTGGATACTGAATGTTTCCTGGATCGTAATCGCGCAAGTTGGCGTGGCAATTACCCGGATATTGCCTCGTTGCATGGTTTTTTCTGGAAGAATTTTGACAAAATGAGAGCCGGGGCAGATCCGGCGTTGTCTGTCAACCAACAGAGAGAAAAAGTTCTTGCTGATTGTCTTGATGTTGCCGAGCAGCAACCCGGAATTTATACGCTTACCGTGCCGACAGGCGGTGGTAAAACGCTTGCATCACTTGCTTTTGCCTTGAATCATGCCATCAGGTACAAAAAACAAAGAATCATCTATGTGATTCCGTTCACCAGCATTATTGAGCAAAATGCCAAGGTCTTCCGGGATATGCTTGGTGACGCCGCAGTTCTCGAGCATCATTGCAACTTTATCACTGACGATAATGACTGGAAAAGCAAACTGGCTGCTGAAAACTGGGATGCACCGATTATCGTTACCACCAATGTCCAGTTCTTTGATTCATTTTACGCCAATCGAACCAGCCGGTGCCGGAAGCTGCACAATGTGGCAAACAGTGTGGTCATTTTTGATGAGGTACAGGCCATTCCCGTGGAAAAATTGTCGCCTTGCCTTGAGGTTATCAGGGAGTTGTCTGCCAACTACAGGGTGACCACGGTTCTTTGCACCGCAACCCAGCCGGCCATCAGTTTTTCAGAACAGTTTCCGAACGGTTTGAAAATCAAAAAGGAAATTATTCATGATGTCCCGGCTCTTTTTGCCAACCTGAAACGGACCAGGGAGTTGTTTGTCGGCACCTTAAATGAAGAAGAGGTCGCAGCACGCCTCATGCGGCACAATCAGGTATTGTGCATCGTCAACACCCGTCAGCAGGCATTGGATATTTTTAATCACCTGCCTGAATCAGAGGAAAATATTCATTTAAGCGCTCTTATGCACCCTGTCCATCGTTCCAGGAAATTGAAGGTAATCAGAAACAGGTTGAAACCGGAAAACAACCAGACCTGCCGGGTGGTGAGCACCCAGCTGATCGAGGCCGGGGTTGATGTCGATTTTCCGGCAGTTTTCCGAACTGTTGCCGGTATTGACAGTATAGCCCAGGCAGCAGGTCGTTGTAACCGGAATGGCCGCAGTAAGACACCTTGTGAAGTATCAGTTTTTGCCTTGCAGGAAAATTCGGAATGTTCATTTTTCCGGTTGGCGGCCCAGTCATCGGAAAAGCTGTTTGATCGCTTTGCCGGTTGCCTCACCAAACCTGATTGTGTCAGGGCTTATTTTGAGGACTATTTCTGGAAAAATGAGCAGAGAATGGATCAGGACGGAATTATCAAAAATTTCTGCAGACCAGCGGCAATGGGGGATATTCAGTTCAAAGATATTGCCTGTTTCCAGATGATCAATTCCGCAACTATACCTATTATAATCGCCTTGGATGAAGAGGCCCGTGAGCTGGCTGGGTCTCTTAAGTTCGCCGTACACAAAGGCGGAATTTTACGTAAACTTCAGAAATACACAGTGCAGATCTACCCATACCAATTGACAGAAATTGAAAACTGGCTTGAAAGCCCTGTTCCGGAGGTCAAAGTATTATGTTCCGATGAACTCTATTCAGACACTACTGGTTTGCAATGCAGCCAGCCGCAGGGGCAGGCCTTTTTTGGATAATGAAAGAACAATGCAACAGACGGGAATGGAGGTAGCCTATGGCATATGGAATCAAGGTCCGGGTGTGGGGAGAGTATGCCCTTTTCACTCGACCGGAGATGAAGGTGGAACGGGTCTCGTACGATGTCATGACCCCGTCGGCAGCGCGGGGGATACTTGAGGCGATTTACTGGAAACCGGGCATTTGCTGGATAATTGACCGTATTCATGTTTTGCGGCCCATCCGTTTTGACAACATCCGCAGAAATGAAGTGTCCTGCAAGACCTCTGTCAACAAAACAGACATGCTGGGGAATAAACCTGTCTGTATCTATGCCGATGATGGCAAAATACGGCAGCAGCGGGCCTCCATGGTGTTGCGTGATGTGGAATACATCATTGAAGCCCATTTTGCATTGACCGGCAAGGAAGAAGGTCATCCCGGCAAGCATCTGGCAATATTTGAACGTCGGGCAAAAAAAGGGCAATGTTTCCACCGACCCTATTTCGGCTGCCGGGAGTTTCCCGTCAATTTCGAGTGGTGCGATGATATTCCGGAATCGACGCTGAAAGGAGAACATGATTTGGGCTATATGCTGCATGACATTGATTTTGCCAATCAAATGACTCCGCAATTCTTTCGGGCGGTCATGCAGGACGGTGTCATCGACTGCCGACAGGAGGTGGTTGCATGATTTTTCAATCACTTGTCTCCCTCTATGACCGCTTGCAGGATGAAATGCCGCCCTTTGGTTTCAGTGTCGAGGAGATCGGGTTTGTGATCACTCTGGATACCAGGGGTAATATGGTGGGACAACCTGAAGATCTGCGGGTGAAAATCAAGGCCAACACCTATGATTTTCGGCAGTCAGTGGTGCCTTATACCAACCAGGTCAATGTCCGGTCAGGAAAAGGGGCCGCAAAAAAGCCTAACTTTATGGTGGACAAGGCTGACTACGTATTTGGCATGTCTGGAAAAACGAAGAAAACTGTTCATCACGATTCTTTCATGGGGCGGATAAATAAAGTCTGTGGAGAATCTAAGGATCAGGGAGCAGTAGCGGTACGGTCATTTCTTGGCAGGTGGCAGCCCGAGGATTCCCTGGAGTTGCGAGATTGGAAAGAGATGTCGGGAATGTACGGTAAATGGATAGCCTTTCGTCTCCAGGGCGATGCCGGTTTTGTCCACGAACGGCCCGCAGTGAAAAAACTATGGACCGAGTATCTTGCCAGGAAAAAATATGCGGAGGGAGTGAGCTTCCTTGATGGCCTTACACAGCCCTTGCAGAGCCAATATGCGCAGTTCAAATTCGGCTCAGGAGCTTCCCTGGTTTCCTTTAATGAGGTGGCCTATGAGTCATACAGAAAAAAGAAGGGAGCAAATGCTCCCATTTCTGTGGAGGCGGAATTCAAAAGTTCCACTGCCTTGAAATATCTCCTGCGCAGCCGGACACAGAGAATCCGCATAGGTGATGCCACCACGGTTTTCTGGGCGCAGCGGGCATCGCCAATGGAGACATTTTTTGGCCAGGTGTTGAATCCAACCCAGGATGACCAGGTTGCCGGACAAAGAGTACAGAAGTTTCTTGAAGCCGTGCGGGCCGGTACAATGCCCCATGACATCGAACGAGATCGAGACATCAATTTTTATATTCTTGGGCTGGCGTTGAACAAGGCTCGCCTGGCCCTGCGCTTCTGGCATGTATGCTCAGTAGAAATACTGTTGACCAGGTTTAGGGATCATTTCACAAACCTGGAAATGGAACGATCGGAAAAAGATATCGAGTTCCCGGGAATCTGGCATCTGCTCAAAGAGACGGCAAGAGAGACAAAAGATATTTCCCCAGTGCTCGGCGGCACCCTCACCCGATCCATTCTCACCGGAGAGCGTTATCCGCAAAACCTCTTTCATGGGGTTATTGGCCGAATCAGGGCAGATCAAAGGATCAATTACCTGCGGGCATCAATATTAAAGGCGGTTTTACAGCGAAATTATACCAAGGAGGTTCCCATGTCACTGAACACAGAACGGCGCGAAACAGCCTATCTATTAGGTCGATTGTTTGCGGTCCTGGAAAAGGCGCAATTGGATGCGCTGGGTAAAGTCAATGCAACTATCAAGGATCGTTATTTCAGCTCGGCATCCGCCACCCCGGCCAGTGTTTTTCCCAGGTTGATCCGTCTGAGTCAACATCATATTGAAAAAGCCGAATACGGTTATGTGTCGGACCGGCGGATAGCTGAGATCATGGAGCATGTGGATAATTTTCCAAATCATATGAACCTTCAGGACCAGGGGCTGTTCGCCATTGCCTATTATCAGCAGAAGAACGCCCTGTACCGGAAAAACGATAACTCATCAAAAGGAGAAGAAAAATGAGTGAAGCAATAAGAAATCGTTATGAATTTGTCCTGCTTTTTGATGTTAAAAATGGCAACCCCAATGGTGACCCGGACGGTGGTAATATGCCTCGTATTGATCCTGAAACCGGCTACGGGATCACTACTGATGTTTGCCTGAAAAGGAAGGTCAGGAATTTTGTTGAATTGGTTAAACAAGATCAGCACCCTTACAATATTTATGTGAAGGAAAAGGCAATTTTGACGGAACGCCGCCAACCGGCTTACGAGGCCGTTGCCGATGAAAAGGACAAGGCAAAAAAAATCAGCAAAGCACGGGCATGGATGTGTAAAAATTTTTTTGATGTCCGGACATTTGGTGCAGTTATGTCAACCAAGGAAAATAACTGTGGCCAGGTGCGAGGACCGGTACAGTTTGCCTTTGCTCAGAGTATTGAGCCGGTTGTGCCGTTGGAGGCCAGTATTACACGCATGGCTGTGGAAACCAGAAAAGAGGCGGACTCTCAATCCGGTGATAATAGGACAATGGGACGTAAATCGTATATTCCATACGGACTCTACCGGGTTCACGGTTTTATCTCTGCCCCTCTTGCGCAGCAGACAGGGTTCTCCGAGGATGATCTTGACCTGCTTTGGGCGGCTCTTGGGAACATGTTTGACCACGACCATTCCGCTGCCCGTGGTGAGATGGCATCCCGGAGATTGATTGTTTTTAAACATGACTCTGAACTCGGCAACACCCCGGCCCACAAGCTCTTTGATCTGGTGCAGGTGAAACGCAGAGAAGGATCCGAGGGGCCGGCCAGGTCGTTCAATGATTATGAGGTGACTGTCGGTACAACACCCAAGGGAGTAGAGTTACTGGAAAAGTTGTGACAGGTGCGGGGCGGATATGACCTTTAACCAGGGAAAACTGATTGTTTATCAGTCCGATGATGGCCGGTCATTAGTGGACGTGCGCCTTGAAGATGAGACTGTCTGGCTCTCTCGCAAAGAGATGGCCGTATTGTTTGACCGGGATTACAAAACCATTGCCAAACACATTAATAATGTCTTTAACGAATGGGAATTGCGTAAAGATTCAGTTGTCGTAAAATTTGCGACAACTGAAGACGATGGCAAAACCTGCCAGGTTGAATATTACAACCTCGATGTGATCCTATGCCCGCACCTGGAAACTGCTCCGGCAGTATAACCTGGACACCTTGACTTTGCGTTCGTGAAAGCGTACGGTGGAGATGGGAGGTAACAATATGACTATTGTAAATGCAACCGAGGCTCGTTCAAAATTATACAGCCTGATCGATAAGGCTGCCATGTCGCATCAACCTATTGTGATAACAGGTAAGAGGGCAAATGCTGTTCTGGTGTCTGAGGAAGATTGGAAGGCCATATCCGAAACGCTCTTTCTGGTGTCCATTCCCGGAATGCGTGAATCAATTAAAGAAGGGCTTGCAACAGAATTAACCGAGTGCGCAAAGGAGCTTGATTGGTGAGTTGGGAATTGGTGTTTACCAAACAAGCGCAGAAAGATGCAAAAAAGCTTGCCGGATCCGGATTAAAGAACAAGGCGCAAGTATTACTTGACCTCCTTGCTGAAAATCCATTCCAAAATCCACCACCGTATGAGAAGTTGATTGGTGATCTGGAAGGGGCTTATTCCCGGAGAATTACCATTCAGCACAGACTTGTGTATCAGGTTCTTCGTGAAGAAAAAACAGTGAAAGTCATCAGGTTATGGACACATTACGAATAAAGGGCTGTGGTGTTGTCTCGGTGGTGAAAAAATGTCGGGGTCGTTTGGCCTGATAAAATCAAGAACCCGGCAGGCGTCAAGGCACCGGCCAGGTTTTTCCCGATTATGATTGCTGCAGGGCGGATATGACCTTTAACCAGGGAGAACTGATTGTCTATCAATCCGACGATGGTCGGGCAACGGTTGACGTGCGCCTTGAAGATGAGACTGTCTGGCTCTCTCGCAAAGAGATGGCCGTATTGTTTGACCGGGATTACAAAACCGTTGCCAAACACATCAATAATGTCTTTAACGAAGGAGAATTACGTAAAAATTCAGTTGTCGCAAAATTTGCGACAACTGGAGACGACGGCAAAACCTACCAGGTTGAATATTACAACCTTGATGTGATCATTTCGGTGGGCTACCGGGTGAAGTCACAGCAGGGGACCCGGTTCCGCATCTGGGCCACATCTGTTTTAAGAGACCATCTGGTTAAGGGGTATACCTTTCACCAAAAAAGAATAGCTGAAAAGGGTCTGGATGAGGCCAGGCAGGTTCTGGAACTGCTGGGGCAGACCCTGCAGAGCCATGAACTGGTGAGTGATGAAGGGAAGGCCGTGCTTGATGTTGTCAATGCCTATGCCCGCACCTGGAAACTGCTCCTGCAGTATGACGAGGATTCCCTGCCCATGCCCAAGCCGTCTGCTCAACAGCAGGGTGAGGAGCAGAATGTTCCAGAAATAACGACTGTCCGTCATGCCATTTTTTCATTGAAAAAGCAATTACTGGAAAAGGGCGAGGCCACGGAATTTTTCGGCCGGGAACGGGGAGATGCATTGGCCGGCATCCTTGGAGCCATCCGTCAGACCTTCGGTGGCCGGGATGTGTATCCCACTGTTGAGGAAAAGGCAGCCCATCTGCTCTATTTTGTCATTAAAGACCATCCATTTACCGATGGCAACAAGCGGATCGGTTCGTTTCTCTTTCTAGTTTTCCTGCAAGCCAACGGGAATACGGCTACCCTTCCGGACAGCCGGGGCCTGGTGGCCCTGACTCTTTTGATTGCCGCCGGCGCCCCGGAGCAGAAGGAAATTCTCATCCGGTTGATTGCCAACCTTCTGCATGATGAATGATTCGATATTACCAGAGGTTTTTGACCGGATAATTTTGGATGGCTTCGTCCGGTGTGAGGATGGTAAGGCCATGTTCGATGGCCTGGCAGATCAGCATCCGGTCAAAGGGATCCTGGTGGATATTCGGCAGGTTTGGTAGGGGAAAGATATCGTTTTCACTCAGAGGCAGCCTGCTTATCAAATGACGCCTGCGTTCCCTGGGGACAAACTCTTTTGGAGGCCGGGGGAGGGTAAGTTTCCCAAGGTTATATTTTACAAAAATTTCCCACACGGATACTGCGCTTAAAAATACCGTGTTATCAGGGGAAGAAAATGTTTCGCGAACCGTGGGGGTCAGCCTGTCGGACCCTTGGGCGATCCAGAGAAAAGCACAGGTGTCAAGGAGTAATTTCATCCCTTCTCACCAGTAAAATAGGCTAAAATATCATCGGGCAAAGGATCAAAAATTTCGTCTCCGACCTTAAAGTCGGGGTACTCTTTTCCCGCCAGTCCTATTGGACGTTTTATACGTTTTTTTTGTTCGAAAGGGGTAATCCGGGCAATGGGTTTGTTGCGTTTACAGATGACCACGGTTTCGCCTTTTTCCACCCGGGCAAGGATGCCGGAAAGATGGGTTTTGACTTCGTTTATATTGAAATGCTGCATGGGAATCCTCCTTGTAGGTTTCTCTCTTTAATATAGGGCTTCAACATGACCAGGTCAACAACCAACGTGAAAACCATGTACAACGAAGACGACCTTGTCATGATCTCGGCCCTGCAGCATCTTTTGTTCTGTCCCCGCCAGTGCGCCCTGATCCACATCGAGCAGCTCTGGCAGGAAAACCGGCTGACCGCCGAAGGCCGCATCCTGCATGAACGCGTTCACAGCGCGGGCGGCGAATCACGGCGCAAGGTCCGGGTTGAATTTGATATGCCCATCCGCTCGCTTGAACTCGGGGTTATCGGTCGGGCCGACGTGGTGGAGCTTCACCTTCAGGATGATGGTCGTTGGCAGCCCTACCCGGTTGAATACAAACGTGGTCGGCCCAAGAAGGACGATTCCGACCGGGTCCAGCTCTGCGCCCAGGCCCTGTGTCTTGAGGAGATGCAGCAGTTGGATGTTCCGGCCGGAGCGCTCTATTACGGCAGGAAAAAACGGCGGCACGAGGTTCTGTTTGATGACCGGCTCCGGCAAATAACCAGGGAAACAGCGGCAACACTCCATGAGCTTCTGGCAAAGGGGCGCACTCCGGCTCCCAAATACAGCCGCCGTTGTGACCGGTGTTCATTTGTCGACCTGTGTCTGCCGAAAACCATGGGCAAACGCAGGACAGTGTCTGCCTATCTGCAACGGGCGATGGGGGAGGGATAATGAAAAAACACCTGAACACACTCTTTGTCACCACCCAGGGCGCATATCTTGCCAAAGAGGGCGAAACGGTCGCCGTCCGGATTGAGCGGGAAGTACGGTTGCGAATTCCCGTGCATACCCTGGACTCCATTGTCTGTTTCGGTAATATCGGCTGCAGCCCTTTTCTGATGGGATTCTGCGCCGAACGTGATGTGACCATTTCTTTTTTGACTGAAAACGGCCGGTTCCTGGCCAGGGTCAAGGGTCCGGTATCCGGAAATGTGCTGCTTCGCCGGGAACAGTATCGCCGCGCAGACGACCCTGGTTTTTCCGCCGCTGTTGCCGGGGCCTGCGTGACCGGAAAAGTGGCGAACTGCCGAACGGTGTTGCAACGCGCGCTTCGTGATCATGGTGAAAAACTTGTCGATCCATCCGCTGTGCAAGAAGGTGCGGATCGATTAACAGCCGCGTTGAGACGGTTGCAGGGGCCTCTTGACCTGGATGAAGTGCGCGGCGTGGAGGGTGATGCCGCCCATGTCTATTTTTCCGTGTTTGATCATCTGATTATCAGGAATAAAGAAGACTTTTTTCTGCACGGGCGCAACCGCAGGCCTCCCCTGGACCGTGTGAATTGCCTGCTTTCTTTTCTTTATACTCTCCTTATGCATGATGTGCGCTCAGCCCTTGAATGCGTCGGCCTGGACCCGGCCGTCGGCTACCTGCACCGGGATCGGCCGGGGCGCTCGGGTCTGGCCCTGGATATGATGGAAGAGTTTCGCCCCGTGGCAGACCGGCTGGCTGTGTCCATGGTCAACCTTGGTCAGATGAAGGCAAAGGGTTTTACGATCAGTGAAGGAGGAGGGGTTCGCATGGATGATGATACCAGAAAGACCCTGCTGACAACCTACCAGAAACGGAAGCAGGACGTGTTGCTTCATCCATTTCTCGAAGAAAAGATGCCGCTCGGTCTTTTTTTTCATACCCGGGCCCTGCTTTTTGCCCGGTTTCTGCGCGGCGACCTGGACGGCTATCCACCGGTGATATGGAGGTAGAAGTTTGTTTTTTTAAGTCATCTCCGAGGTAGTAGTCGGGGATCCAGTGTAAAACAACCGGTTCGTTCAAATCCGTAGATGCCCGACAACACCATTCAGGCATGATGGAAGAGAGGCAGT
>JANTGH010000034.1 GCA_024763055.1 Desulfobulbaceae bacterium | reverse complement strand
CATGCAGACCAATGGCAAGGCCAAGCTCCCGAAAGGCAAGGCGGTACTCCGCCGGGTGATTCAAGGTACCGGAGATAATAAATGGTTCCAGTCCGCCCGCAGCACCGGCAAGCATATCAATGAGCAGCTCTTCAAGGGGAAGATCCGTTTTGCCTGTGACCTGTGCCAGCAGGCAGCCGTCGGCAAGCAGTCCGCCGATACCCAGCGGATCATCGGTTTGCAGGCTCATCTGCTCACACATGGCAAGGGCCTCTGTAATTTCCCGATCCAGATTGGGTGATGAAGAGGAATCAGGACTGCCTGTAGCTGTCGCGGCAAGAGAGAGATAGGTGACCAGTCCATCAAGGGCATCATGCTGCCCCATTGAGGAAACCAGGGGGCGGGAGAGATCAATACTCATCTTCCAGTACATGCGCCTGGTCGATAAGCCGGGGACGCTGTAGGTAAATGCGGCATGGGCGGCCTTGGCCAGTTCCATGGCCCAGCGATGATAGCGCGTCCTGCCGGTCACCCCGGCAACCCGGTTTAAGGCATGCATCCATTTGGTCAGATAATGAAAATATTGCCCGTCCCGGTCCCACTCCAGTCGGTCATCGTACGGCTCATCGGGCCTGCGTTCAGGAAGTTTTTTCCCAATGCGCAGGCCTCCAAGCGTAGGATGTCGGCGGCCCTTTTCTTCATCAAGGCCGCTGATCCAGCCGGAACGGGTATCATCGGCGCGATGTCGTCCCAGCACGTTATGAACCTGATCAACGAGGGAAAGGGCTATCTTTTTATACCGTTCTTTCCCCGTTTTCTGAAACAGGCCGAGAAAATTACAGACAGCAAAGGCATCCGTCCACAGATAGCGGACAGGAGGACCTTTACCGACCAGGCCGGTACGGTCGGCAAAGTCTTCCATGATTTGTTGTGCTGTTTCGATGTATTCAGTCATGTTTTATTACTCGGCAAGATTCATTATTTCCCTTTTCAGGGATAACATCGCTTGGCCTGAAGAGAGGCAAAAAAATGTGCTTGAACAAAATTTCATAAGGATAGAAATTTCTTTTCTCTTAAGCGTTGGTATCCCTCCACCCGGAATGAGGTTACCCGACAAGGTGCGCAAGCATTTTGAAATCGGAGCGCATGGCTGCCGCAATCTTTGGAAACCGTATCCCGGCCGCAGGATGATAGGAGATAAAATAATTGCGTCCGTTGCGCTCTACCAGGGTTCCATGGGCCTTACTGATTTTTATCGGCTCACCCAGCAGGCCAAGGGCAGCAACACGACCACACAGGACAATGATTTTCGGGTCAATACATTGTATCTGCGGCAGGAGCCAACTGTTGACGCAGGTTGTCAGCTCTCCGATCGACGGCGTTCGATTACCGGGAGGCCGGCATTTGACGCAACTGGTTATAAAAACAGCATCACGCCGGATCCCGTTTTCCGCAAACAGTTGCTCCAGAAATTTACCGGATGGTCCTACAAACGGTCGGCCGCTCTGATCCTCTTTAGCGCCGGGCGCTTCACCGATGAACATAAGACGAGCCCGGTGATTGCCCTCACCGGGAACCGCATGCTGCCGCTGTTCGGCCAGGCCGCATTTCCGGCAGTTACGGATGGCGGCTGCCAGCGTATCAAGTCCGTCTTCAGTCCTGCTCAACTCCAGACACCTGCTATCTGTTGACCGCATTTTGCGCAGCGGCCGTCGCTCAGATTGTTCTTTCTGATACTGAAGCCATAACGGCTGATCAACTCCTCCCCACATTCCGGACAGTAGGTATTTTCTCCGCCCTCGCCGGGAATGTTGCCCTCGTAAACATAGTGCAGCCCTTCGTCAAGACCGATTTTCCTGGCCATACGCAGGGTTTCCACCGGCGTCGGCTTCCGGTCCATCATTTTGTAGGTCGGATAAAAGGCCGTCACGTGCCAGGGAATGTCGGCTGAAACCGAATGAACAAACCGGGCGATCTCGCGCAGCTCTTCGGGCGAATCATTCAGGCCGGGAATCAACAGGGTCGTGACTTCCACCCAGACCCCGAGTTCATGCATGAGCCGGACATTATCAAGGACCGGCTGCAGGTGCGCCTTGCAGACTTTTTTGTAAAAGTCATCGGTAAAGGCCTTGATATCAATATTGATGCCGTCAAGCACTTTCGATAGGTGCCGGGTAACATCAGCGGTCATGTAGCCGTTACTGACAAAGACGTTTTTCAGACCACGCTCATGGGCAATAACCGAACAGTCGTAGGAAAATTCATAAAAAATAGTCGGTTCCACATAGGTATAACAGACGCTGGCGCATCCGTTTCGGGCCGCATCTTCAACCACTGCCTCCGCTGTTCGTTCCCGGCCCGTAATCTCGCCGTTATGCGCATGCGGATATTGTGAAATATCGTAATTCTGACAATGGAGGCAACGAAAGTTGCAGCCGACGGTTGAAATGGAATAGGCGGTACTTGCGGGCAGGAAGTTGAACAACGGTTTTTTCTCTATGGGATCAATATGTTCCGCGATCAACTTGCCGTATACCAGGCTGTACAGCCTGCCGTTCCTGTTTTCCCGCACCCCGCAGATCCCGCGTTTTCCCTCCCTGATATGACAGTGATGATTGCACAGTTGACAGATAACTTCGTTATCCTTAGCGGAATCATAGAACATTGCCTCTTTCATGATACCAGTCCTCCCCACTCTGGAAAAATTAATTTTGATGCCTATAGTAGAGACAATAAGATCTTTTTTAATGGTTTCAAATTTTTTGTATTTTGTCTTTTGTGATCATCTAACATCTGGAGGACAACCATGGATAAAGGAACGTACGGCCGACGTGACAGACTCATCGTCGAAAAAGAGCATGATACCTATCGGGAATCAAAAAAATGGCCGGAGGGGACGGTCTGCACCGTATGCGGCGCCGTGTTCACCGACGGGCGCTGGAGCTGGGGGGATGCGCCCGTCCAGGCCAATGAGGTCATCTGTCCCGCCTGTCGTCGAATTGAGGATAACTATCCGGCCGGGTTTGTGGAAATACAGGGTTCCTTTTTTTTAAAACACCGGGAGGAAATCACTAATCTCCTGAAAAATGAAGAAAAGGTTGAAAAGGATGAACATCCTCTGGAACGGATAATGGCCACGGAAGAGAACGAGGGTAAAACTCTGGTCACCACCACCGGAATCCACATTGCCCGTCGTCTTGGCGAAGCGCTTGTCCACGCCTACCAGGGTGATCTCACAATTACCTATGGTGATGGCGAGAAGACGATACGGGTCGTCTGGCGGCGTGATTAGGACAAATCGCTAAAAGATCAAACAGGGTGATTTTTCGCCTGACCTAAATCCTGCCGTCGTCATACGGTCAAGCCGCATCACTATTCGTACACAGAGAACGTTGAGACAGGTGCAGGTACAAGGAGGTTCGCGAATTTCAGCACAGGTGTACTGTTGGTACATCGAGCACGAAATTCGTGAAGCCGACACAGTAGATGTGCCTGTATCGGCGTTCGAATACCGAATGACTGCAGGATTTAGGTCTAATTTTCATCACTGGTAAACGGGACAAAGGCCACAGGCAGGATATTTTTCCTGCGAAGATGCCCTTGGGCGTCTTTTTGAACCAGCAGCAGGTCCTGTGGCCCATGGGGCGCTCCAATTGGAATGACTAATCTACCGCCGGGTTTCAGTTGCTCAATAAGGGCCGGTGGTATCTGCTCGGCGGCGGCAGTAACGATAATTCCATCATATGGGGCATGTTCCGGCCATCCTTTTGTTGCGTCACCCCGGCTGACTTCAATATTTGTGTACCCGAGTTTTTCAAGAAGGGAGGCGGCATTTTTTGCCAGGGTCGGTACAATCTCTAAAGTATATAGTTTTTTTACCAGCCGACCGAGCACTGCCGCCTGATAGCCGGAACCGGCACCCACCTCCAGAACCACATCATCCTTGTCCGGGTGGAGCAGGTCCGTCATCAGGGCAACGATATAGGGTTGCGAAATGGTTTGACCATTGCCGATAGGCAGGGGTCTGTTCTCATAGGCCCAGGGTTTGAGCTCATCCGGCACAAATGCCTCTCTCGGCACCTCGGCCATGGCCTGCATAACCTCGGGCGCAAAGGCGGATATACCCGTGTAAGAGCTTGTGGTTCGACAATCACGGTCAATTTTGCGCAGCATTTCCTCGGCTTGTCTCTGAACCATTTCTACCCTCCTTTGTTTGCCGGTTGTTTTGAAATGTCATGATACTATCTCCGTACTCCGGCTGCTTTGCCAGCGTATCCATTTATAGCATTCCATGAAAATAAATATGGGGGCGGCAATGCCGAAAATAACAGCCCAGTCCTGCCATCCCAGTGGTGTCGTGTGCAGGGCCTTCTGGAGAAAGGGCACATAGACCGCACAGACCTGGAGGCCAATGGTCAGGCTCCAGGCAAGCAGGACCCACCGGTTGGAAAAAAAGCCGATGACAAAGAGCGGCGCCTGCAGGGCGCGAAAATTAAAGACATTCATCTTTTCCAGGACAATGATGCCGGTAAAAGCCACTGTTTGTGCAAGTATCAGTTGATTCGGTTCGCCTGAGCGCAGATAGTGATGAAACAGATAGAGAGTCGCAAGACCGATATAGCCGCCGAGAAATCCAATCCGCAGGATGCCGCCACGATCCAGTATGGGTTCGTCGTTTTTTCTCGGCGGTCTGCGCATCACCCCTTTTTCCGCAGGCTCAAGGCCCAGGGCGACAGCGGTCATACCGTCGGTGACCAGGTTCATCCACAGGATCTGGACCGGCAGCAGGATGAGCGGCCCGCCAATGAGAATGTTGATGAAAATAGCCGCCACTTCTCCCATGTTGGATGAAAGCAGGTATCGGACGAATTTCTGGATATTGGCGTATTGACGCCGCCCTTCCTCGACCGCGTTGATGATTGAGGCAAAGTTATCATCGGTGAGGATCATATCAGCAGCGCCCTTGGCGACATCAGTGCCGTGCAACCCCATGGCAATGCCGATGTCGGCACGTTTCAGGGCCGGAGCATCGTTGACGCCGTCGCCGGTCATACCCACTATTTCACCCAGATCCTGCAGGACCCGGACAATACGCATTTTATCCTCCGGGGTTGTGCGGGCAAACAACACATCATCGGCAAGCACCTGTCGTAATGCCGAATCATCCATGGCGGCTAGATCGCGTCCCGTGATGGCCTGTTGGGCCGGCAGGCCGATGGATCGGGCAATGGCCAGGGCAGTGGCTGCAGCATCGCCGGTAATCATGATAGTGCGGATTCCCGCCTGGGTCGCCACCCGGATGGCATGCGGCACCTCGGGATGGGGTGGATCAATGATGCCGACAATACCAAGCAGGGTCAGTTGATTTTCAACGGAATCCTCATCAAGGGGTATTGCCTCGGGCAACTCTCTTCTGGCCAGTGCCAGGGTGCGCAACCCTTTTTTCGCCAGCGCCTGATAGGCAGATGTGGCGGCTTCACGATCATCATTTGTCATGGCGCGTACCGTGTCACCGTCGAAAATCCGGGTACACCGCTCAAGAATTACCTCCGGCGCTCCCTTGACATGGGCGATGAGACCGGTGGGCAGGTGTTCAATAACCGTCATTCGTTTACGGCGTGAATTAAAGGAAAACTCACTGACGGTGTATCGTGTTTCCTGTGGATGCAACCAGGCCTTGTAGGCGGCGACAACCAGCGCCGCTTCGGTCGGTTCTCCTGTTTCCCGCCATCCTGACTCATCTTTTCCTACCTGGGCATGGTTGCAGCGCAGACCGGTTTCAAGCAGCGTCAGCAGATCAGGCCGTTGCTGATAATCGATTTTTTTATCGTCCTTTTCAAAATGACCGGCAGGGTCATAGCCGGTGCCGGTCACCTGCACGGCTCCTGCCGGCAGCCAGATATCTTGAACCGTCATCTGATTTTTGGTCAGAGTTCCGGTCTTATCGGTACAGATAACCGTTGCCGCACCCAGGGTTTCAGCGGCCTGTAAACGTCTGAGCAGGGCTCGCCGCCGGACCATGGCCCGCACCCCAAGGGCCAGAGTGATGGTGACAACCGCGGGCAGTCCCTCCGGTACCACGGCCACGGCCAGGGCGATACCGGTCAGAAACATTTCCAGAAAAGGTTTGCCCAGCATCCAGCCGGCCAGCGCCACAATGATGGATATGGCCACCGACAGGATACCAAGCTGTTTGCCTAACTGTGCCAGCTTCTTTTGCAGAGGAGTGGTTTCCCGGCCGACAGACTGGGTCAATTTGGCGATGCGGCCGAACTCGGTGTTCATGCCGGTGGCGGTTACGATACCGCGGGCGCGACCGTTGGTTACCGCCGTACCCATCCAGAGCATGGATTTCCGCTGGGCAAGCGGTGCCTCGGCCGGATCAGGTTCCACGCCCTTGCCCACGGATCCTGACTCTCCGGTTAATGCCGATTCATCCACTTTAAGGTTCAAGGCCTCTGCAAGCCTGAGATCAGCCGGGATGCGATCGCCGATTTCAAGAAGAACAATATCGCCGGGGACCAGATCCTTGCTGTCAATGACTTGATCTTGCCCGTTACGCGCCACCCTGCACCGGGGCTGGAGCATCTGCTGCAACGCCTCGATGGCGTTTTCCGCCTTCCATTCCTGGACAAAACCAAGGATACCGTTAAGAATTACGATGACAAGGATTGTGACGGCATCGCCAAACTCACCCACCAGTAGGGAAATAGCGGCTGCCGCAAGTAGTATAAGGATCAGGATATCGGTAAATTGACGGGCCAGCACCATATACCAGGGTGTTTTTCGCATTGTTTGCAGAGCATTGGGACCATACTGCCGCAGACGCCTTGCCGCCTCTTCCAGGGACAATCCCTGCCTGAGATCGGTACGCAGTTGTTTGCCGGCGGCCTCAGGGGACAATGTATGCCAGGTCTCGGCCGAATGTATGTCGGAGGAGTTGCTTTTTCCGGTCATTACTTTGGTTCCTCGATCAGAAGCGGAACAACCAGTACCGGACACGAGGCAAGAGAGAGTACCGCGCTGGTTGTACTGCCCACGTAGATTCGTTCAACGGCTGAACGATGCCTGCGGCCGATGACAATCGGCGCAATGGTACAGCCTTTGGCATAAGCTATGATTTCGTCTTCGGCGATTCCCTGCCGGAGGATAATTGCCTCGACGTTGATCCCCTGCATGGTCTCTGCGGCAATGGCTTCCAACCGTGCCCGGGGATCTTTAAAAACAGGGCTGCCTCCACTCGGTCCTACATAGAAAAGATGGATGTCCTGGCCGCATCTCCGGGCAAGTTCGGCAGCATAACGGGCCAGGGCCCTGCTACCTTTTTCCAGATCAAGGCAGAGCAGCATTGTGGGCTTATCAGCATTCAAGGGGGTCCTCCATGTGTAACTATTTTATGTGATTGCCGTAGGTTATCACCCCACTGCCGGATCATGAAGGCAAAGAGCAACGGCACGACGATAGTGGAGACTGACGAGGCGGTAATCAAGGCAGTAAACAAACGTATATCAATCAGTCCAGCGGTAAGCAGGAGCTGAGCAACAATGATTTCTGTGGTGAGACGGGCGTTGAGACCAATGCCGATGACCATTGCCTCATGCATGGTGAGTCTTTTCATTGGAACCATAATAAAGACTCCGGCCAGTTTGCCGAAAAAGGCGGCCAAAAAAAGCAATACAGCAAGAGACGGTTCCCGGAACATTCCCTCCAGGTCGGCATTTAATCCCACCCAGAAGAAAAACATGAGGCCAAGAAAGCCATAGCTTACAGACTGGATGGATCGGGTTACCTGTTCGCCGACCCTGCCCATATTATTAAAAACGGGGCGCATCAGTACGCCGGCGGTAATGGCGCCCACCACCATGCCCAACTCGACATATTCCGAAAGACCGCCGAAGCCAAAGAGAATAAGCATGGACAACAGCATCAGGTTACGGGGGCGCCGGGGCAGCCAGTTCACCAGCCGGGGAAGGAGCCAGCGGTAGCTGACCCAGGCCAGCAGGATAAAAGCCGCTGAGCCGATGAGGATACCAAGGATATCTCCTTCTCCTCCCCCAGCCTTTTCGCCGATCCAGATGGACACAAAGGCCACCAGAAAGACTTCAATGACGTCATCAAGCACGCCGGCGCCGATGATAAAGGTGCCCACCCTGGTACGAATCATCTGGAATTCGTCGAGAATGGGGACAATTACCGCCTCGGCGGTCGGCATCCGTGTCATGCCGATGACAAAGGCCAGCAGCCAGCCATAGCCCAGGGCCAGCATGATTACCATACCGAAGATAAAGGGTACCATGGTATTGAGCACCGTAAGCCAGACGATATCACCGCTGGACTTACGCATCTCGGCCGGATCGATTTGCAGGCCGATAAAGAATAACAGGAAGAGTACGCCTAACTGGGAGAGAAAGTTCAAAGGGACTTTGAATTCCGGGGAAAGCAGTCGGTCGCCAAAAGGAGTGTAATGCACAGCCATGGCAACAAGCAGGGCCGCAAGAATTCCGGGAATTCGCAACCGGGTCAGGAAACCTGCCATGATGTAGGTCAAGGCAAAGAACAGGGCTATATTGAGGAGGAGTTCACCTGTTTGTAATTCGGTCATCATTTTTCCTCAGTAGAGGAGGAGAGACGGGATCGATACTATTTTCAGGTTGTGATGCTTCTCAAAATAATAAGGTTGATCGGGGCAAATGTCCACCGCGGGGAATTTCCTCGCAAATTTCACAAGCGATCTGCTGCGTCACAGCTCTAAAAAGGATCCTCGAAATACTTCAGTCTGTCTGCGGCCTTTTTTTGTTTTTCGAAGGTCTCACTTCGTTCGCTATCTGCATCCATCGCGTTTTCCGACCTCTCATTACGATTTTTGTAAAATATGCGGGTTACGCCCTTTATTGACCAGGTTTTTTTTGAAATGAGGTAAGCATTCTCGCAGCATCGACTTCATCAACATCATCCCAGTGCCGGTAGGCGGCAGCCACCGCAAATTGTGGACCACTGCGGATATTGGCACAATAGATGGCGTCTACTTTGTCCATGAACTGGCCAAGGGACTCCTGGTGTGCCGTTGGAACGGAAAGGATAATGCCGGAGGCACCGGAATTACGCAAGGCCTGAACGGCTACCCGCAGGGTGGAACCGGCGGCTATGCCGTCATCGACAAGAATGGCTGTCCGGTTTTTCAGATCAGGCCAGGGGCGATCATCACGAAAAAGCCGGACCCGTCGCTGCACCTTGGCAAGCGCTGCCTGCGTCTGTTGCTCTATTGCGGCCTGATCAAGATTGTAATAGGCAACATACTCATCATTGACCCAGACGGTACCATCAAAACCAACAGCGCCGAAACCAGCCTCCGTATTCCAGGGGAGGAGGACTTTGCTGACAACGGCCGCATCAAGGTCAAGGTCAAGAGCCCCGGCGACCTCTACGGCAACCGGTATGCCGCCGGAAGGGACGCCAAGAACAATGGCCTGTGCCCCCTTCCAGTCATGCAGCATCCGGGCAAGAATTTTTCCGGCGTCTCTTCTGTCGGCAAAAACGCCTGTCTGTTCCCTGAGTTGAGGAATATCGTAGAGTTTAGCGGTCATAATATTTCAATGTAACCCCCTGTGGTAATGAATAGCTCATCTCTGCTTCTGATACAGGCCAATCAGGCGGGCCTGTTCAAGAATATGACCATCCATGGCCTGGAGAAGGGTTTCCTTATTGGGCCGGCCAAGATCCGGCAGCATGGTATTGAGAGCATAGAGCTTAAACATATAACGATGTTCACCGATTGGGGGGCAGGGGCCGCCGTAGCGGGTGCGCCCGAAATCATTTGTTCCCTGCCTTGTGCCTGGAGGCAGGTTTGGCTCTCCCTCGGCCAGACCGGCTGTATCCCGGGGCATATTATAAAGAAGCCAGTGAACCCAGGTCATTTTCGGGGCTGCCGGGTCCGGGGCATCCGGATCATCGACAATCAGGACCAGGCTCTTTGTATTTTCCGGAGCACCGAAAAAGTGCAAAGGGGGAGAGATATCCTCTCCCTCACAGGTATAGCGGACAGGAATGGACCGGTTACTCTCAAAAGCAGGTGATGAAACGACAAGTGCCATGGCTTTTCCTCCCTGGCCAAAGGCCATTGTATGAAACAGAAAACTTGCTAAAAAAATAATATAAATTCGTAAAACCATAATGACAACCTCCCATGTGATCAGGCGTACCAGAGGATATGGCATTCTTCCAGGGGCACCAGAGCCGATGAATGCCAGGGTATGATTCGGGGCGTATAGTCAGATACCGGACGCCGGGCCGGCAGCGTGGTCCCATATATGAAGCCATTGACAGTTCCCGGCAACCGCTCTTTTAGCTGCATAACAATGCACTCCGGCCGTTGATCCGCATTTTTCGGATCGGCATACAACTCAACCTGCAGCATATCCGGTTCCAGGTCATCAAGATAAACCGGTACATGGAAATGATGCATCGATTCATCCGATTCCACCCGCAGGTGGCCAAAATGCAGATAGGGCCAGTGGGCCGCAATCTGTTGTTGCCACTCAACGATATCGTTGCCTGCCTGGCCGCTGTTTCTGCGGCGGCCGTGATAGGCCTCGGCTGAAGGTAAATAGAGTTTTTCGGTATACTCCCGTACCATTCGGTTGGAGGAAAAGCGGGGTGTCAGCCGGGCCATGGAGGCCCACATCTTTGCTACCCAGAGATTGGGGATGCCATGCTCATCCCGGGCATAAAAGGTGGGGATGACCTCTTCCTCGAGAAGCGTGTAGAGCTGATCGGCTTCGGCGGCGTCCCAGGCAGGATCGTGATCATGCTCCCTGCCGTCACCCAGGGCCCAGCCCACCTCCGGGCACCAGGCCTCGGCCCACCAGCCGTCCAGCTCCGACAGATTTAGACCGCCGTTGACCAGCACCTTCATGCCGCTGGTGCCGCTGGCCTCCCACGGGCGCCTCGGGGTGTTGATCCATAAGTCCATGCCCTGTACCATTTTGCCGGCAACTTCTATGTCGTAGTCGTGCAGAAAGATGACTTTGCCAAGGATGTCAGGCCGCTGGGCAAAGCGGACCCAGGCGCGGATCATTTCTTTACCTTCGGCGTCCCGCGGATGGGCCTTGCCGGAAAGGATAAGTTGAATGGGACGCTCGGGATGGGTAAGCAGGGATACCAACCGCTCGGGATCATGGAGCAGCAGGTTTGGCCGTTTATAGGAGGTAAATCTGCGGGCAAAACCCATGGTCAGTGCATTGGGATCAAGAAGGGCTTCCAGCGGGACCTTTTCTGTTCCTTCGCCAAGGCCCATGGATTTATGCTGTCTGCGAATGCGATGACGAACAAAATCAATAAGCGCCTGTCTGTTTTTACTGCGAAAAGTCCATAACCGCTGGTCGGTAAGGCCGCCGATCTCTTCTTCCATGGTCTCCAGCGCTCCCTGCCAGCGTCCCTTTCCGCAGGTGTCTGTCCAGAGTTCGTCGGCGATGGCGGAATCCCAGGATGGCATGTGCACCCCGTTGGTTACATGGGTCACGGGAATCTGGTGTTCCGGCCAGCGCGGGAAAAGGGGTTGAAAAATTTTTCGGCTGACCTGTCCATGCAACCGGCTGACACCATTAATAATACCACAACCTTTCAGGGCCAGGTACGCCATGTTAAACGGCGCGCTTTCCCTGTCTCCTTCAATTTTGCCAAGCTCCAGCAGGTTTTTGGCGTCTAATCCGATTGTTTCCGCATAGTTTCGACTGTAATGGAAGAAGAGATCAACAGGGAAACGATCAAAGGCGGCATCAACCGGAGTATGGGTGGTAAAGACATTTCCAGAGCGTGTGCAGGTGAGTGCCTCCTGAAAGGAAAGGTTATTGTCAGCTGCAAAGGCGGCGGCCCGTTCGAGAACGGCAAAGGCGGCATGCCCCTCGTTGAGATGACAGACATCACAAGTGATGCCCAGAGTTTTCAAAAGGCGCCAGCCACCTATGCCCAGCGCCATTTCCTGCTGCAGCCTGACCTCATGGCTGCCGCCATAAAGTTTTTCCGTGATTCCCCGATCACTGGGGGTGTTGAGAAGATCATTGGAGTCCAGCAGGTAGAGGCGGACCCGGCCGACAACAACTTCCCAGGCACGCAGGGAAAGGGTTCGTCCCGGCAGTTCAATTTCTACTTTGACCCAATTGTCATTTTTATCGCGCAAAGGCATTATCGGCATGATTGCCGGGTCGTTGTAAGGGTAAAAATCCAATTGTTTTCCGGACGCGTCAATGGCCTGTCGAAAATATCCCTGCTGGTAGAGCAGGCCGACCCCGTATACAGGCAACCCCAGATCGCTTGCGGTTTTCAGATAATCACCGGCCAGGATGCCGAGACCGCCGGAATAAAGAGGCAGGGCTTCGGTGAGTCCAAATTCCATGCTGAAGTAAGCTATGGCCCGGAGATTTCCATTCCCATGTTCCCTGGCAAACCACGGTTCGAGGGCCATGGCTTTGTTACGCCGGGCAAGCTGGTTTGCAAGCTGATGAAGGAAGGCATCGTCTTCGGCCAGCTCCAGTAAACGATCCTGGCCGACGCTCTCCAGCACAAACCAGGGGTTTCCGGTGGCCTCCCAGAGCACGGAGTCGATTGTCTTCCAGAGTACATCACAGGCATGATTCCAGCTCCAGCGGGTATCAATGGCCAGCTCGGCCAGACCGGCCAGGGGTTGTGGCAGGACGCGGAGCATGTATCGATTGATAAACATGGAAATCTCCTTTGATGTGCTTTTTTCAGGTAGGGATTTGCAGCAAAACACCCCTATGAAGTCAGTCTTTCATCCGCAGGAGGAAAAACCTGACTCTTTTGTACATAATAGGTCTGATTTTCCCACGGTCAATATCCGGGCGGTACATTATCCGGTGCGGAGTTGTCCGGCCTGGAGTATAAGGGCTTACTTTAGGCTACCTTCAAAAATTGCTGTTTTGCCCGATTACTGCGGCACAGTGAAAAGAAAAATGCTCACTTATATCGGCGGGGAAACGCTCAATCGACGGATGGTAAATCCTGACGGATAATGGATGAGAAATTATGAGCGAAAAAATATGCTATTGTTTTAATTACGCAGAGGCCGATCTTGTCGAGGATGTGCTTGAAAATGACCGGTCGACCATCATGGAACGGATCATTGCCGAATCGAAAAAAGGTAACTGTGACTGTAAAAAGAACAATCCCAGGGGACGCTGATGCCTTGTCGATGTTCGCCAGGTGGTGAACAGGTCAATGGCTAAAGCGGGCAGGGGAGGGTTGAATGTTCTGTGAACCTCTTTAGGTGATGTCCTGCTGCAAACAGGAACGAGGTGTTACTCTCTGAGCTTTATGTAGAGTTCTCCCTCGCGCACACTCATGGATTCCATCCCGTCGGCAAAAGTTTTCCAGAATCCGGTATCTGTACCAAATTCACTGACAAGGTCAATGTTTTTTAATCCACCAAGCCAGGCGTTGGGTACGGGTACGCCCATGATGCTGACACCTCGCAGTTTGACAATCGGTCGGCTGTCACGGTAGGCCAGTTCAGCCCCGGCCCGGACCCGCAGCGTTTTGCCGCCCAGCATGGGAAAATCGGGGTCAACGGGAAGCAGGATCTTGAGACTGATCAGATCGTCAGCGAGATCGATGGCTACCTTGCGGGCAAGATCGGTGTTTTTTGCCACCAGGCTGTTGATCTCCCGTTCGCTTAACTTAATTTCCCTCGAGGCCCCTTTTTCGCTGTAGGCTTCCGGTTTCAGGTTGCCTGAAGATGTCAACTCGCCAGGTTGGACAGGAACTCCCGGCGTTGGAACGGCCTTCTTCTTCTGTTGTCCCTGGCTGGAAGATGAAGGTTTGGAAGCAGTTGACCGGTCGGATAACATTTCAAAACGTTCAAGTTTTTTTTCAAGTTGTTGTTCCTCTATGGAACTGAGCACTACAGGTGTAAATGGTTTGGGAAAGAGCCAGGCCCTGGCGGCAAAAAGCGTGAGCAGAACCGTTACAAGCGTTACAGCGACCATGATTCCCACGACCTGTAAACCTGAAAATCCTTTTTTTTCAACCTGTTGCATGAAAAATCCTTGAAGCAGAGTAAAGGTAATTATCTGTCCGGGAAAGGGCTTTCACCCTTCTGCCAGGGACAGTGAATGTATCTCCAAAATGACAGGATGAACTCTACCGGCCTGCTGCCGCGGTTGTCAAATGAATTATTCCTAAAAGGGATAAGGGCTTTTTCTCAACAGGATATACAATAGTTAACGGTCCCGTTCAGAACGTGAATTGTCGTTGTTTTGTTCCCGTGCGTATATCTTAATATAATTAATATAGGCCGTGGCCGATTCGCCGGTATTATCCGAATCCCCCATAACTGCGATTGAGGCCATGGCCGGAGGGGCTTCACCAAAGGCGGCCCGATAATCACGGACGATATCGACCCGGTGTTCCACCCACCTTCCAACCTTTTCCCTGCCCTGGTCAACGGGCAGCATCATGGCCTGGCTGGTATAAGGGTTGGGAATAAAAGCCGCCTTCTGTTGTTTATTGGCCCAGATATAATTAAGGGAACTGTGCGGCGGGTATTTTCCATATAAAAGCTTGGCCATTCCATATTTTACCGACTGGCCGAACGAGGCCTTGTCCGGATCATACTGAAACATGACATAGAGCCGTATCGGGTAATCATCGCCATCCTTGCGGCTGCTGTCCCCCTTTTTGAAAACATTGCTCACCCGCCAGCGCCAGGCAAGAACCGGGAAATCATAGACATTAAACGGCCGGTTCAGTACCAGTGCGGAAGCGGAATTATTGCTTACCACCTGCAAGGCCGGCACCCCGTTTATCGAGGTAAGCTCGTATGCGGTATGGGCCTCAATCTTGGGAAAAAAGAGGGGCTGCCAACCATCAAGCGAAGTAAACCGTTCATCAAGAAACACCTTGCCGGACCGGGCCGCAGCCGTCGGATAACAGAAGAAAACCACGCCGATAAGCGCCAGGATTATGCCGGTTATTTGTTGTAAGCCAATTGTTCTTCTTTTTCGTCTCATCACAACCTCCATCCCCAAAACCGGAGAAATCCGGCAAAATTATTCATATCCGAGGCATGACGATTCCAGGGCAGCAGACTGGTATAAAAAGGATTACCACTCACCACCGTATCCCCGTATTCTTTGTCCATGCCCACATAGAAATCGAGACTGACAAGACTGAGCAGTAACGATTCCCACAGTTTTATCGATCCCTTGACATGACCACGCAGGGGCCAGGTATCGTAATAGAGACTTGTCGTCATTCCGGACGCAAGGGGCAGTGTTTTCAGGGATTGCAGAGGCATCATATCCGCCGGTTTATATTTTTTATCCGACAACATGCTCCGCTTTACAACACGCACATCCATGACCCGGTGCACCTCGGGTCTGACGGTCACCAGCAGGGCATCATCTACAGTGTATGCCGGCAGACTTCCCGGCAATACTTCGCCATAAATAGATTGCTGTTTTTTGTCCCAATTTTTGGGATATGCACCAGGCGGAAGGCTGACGGTTGGAATCACAGCTGCATAACATCCGCAGGTGTTGACCGTTGTCACCAGCAGTGGAACCTGCTCTGTATTAAGCGTAACAATGACCAGCAGGCCGACATTGTTTCCCGCTGCAAGGTGAAAGGGAACGAGGCTGAATGGTATGTTCCGGAAGTGTACTCGAAAGATCCGGTTTATATAGGTACCCTTACCGGTGGAGAAAGCAAATCTGCCAAAATAGATGACTGGCTGATCCGGATCAATGGTGATGTGTTCTTTCCCGTTTGCCATTTGCGCGCCCACCTTACCGATGCGATTATACGATTGTTCCGGTTCGGGCAGAACAAAGACCGGCGCAAAGCCAGTTGCAGGATCAGCAGGGGATTTCCCGGCGGCTACATATAAATCGGCTGTTGGCGGAAGAGCGTTTTGATAGATGGTGCAGCCGGAAAAGAACAGGAACAGTAGCCCGAACAGAATCGAAGTCAACAGGCTAACGTATGGAGCAGGATGGTTTTTATTGCTTATCGACATGAGTTTCCACTTTTGCTTAGAGGCTACTTTGAAAGATTGTATTTTTTAACCAATCTCTGCGCTATGCTTAAAATTTTTTCCTCGGAACCACGCTAACGGCGTGGTACCTGAGGTAAAATTTCTCGCATGCCTTGATCTTGAAGAAAAATCCTAATTTTTCAAGGTACCACAGAGAAGCCCTGCCAACGGATAGACAACATCCCGGGCCCCATGGCTGAAAAATCGCTTGACCAGGATACGAGCATCCATTATGGTGTTACAAAAATAAAAATCGTAACACTAAAGGTATTATGCATATTTCCGAAGGCATACTCTCATTGCCCATTCTGGCCGGCGGTGGGGTGACGGCAGTTATCGGCACCGCAATCGGACTCAAACGAATTGACAATGATCATATCATGGAAACGGCCCTGCTGTCCTCGGCTTTTTTTGTCGCCTCTCTGATCCATATACCATTGGGACCCGGTTCCGTCCATTTGGTGCTAAATGGTCTTGTCGGTATCCTGCTTGGTTGGGCCAGTGTTCCTGCCATTGCGACAGCTCTGTTTCTGCAGGCCTTATTATTTGGATTCGGCGGTTTGACCGTGCTTGGGGTGAATATCGTCATTATGGCTGCTCCTGCCGTGGCAGTCTCCTTTCTCTTTGGTTCCATGGTCAGGAAACCCGGGAAAAGTCAACTTTTAGGCGCCTTTCTCGCCGGATTAGGTGCCATCCTGCTGTCCACTCTGCTTCTGGCGCTGGCATTGGTAGGCACGGACAGCTCGTTTCTCACCACCGCCAAATTGCTCCTTGTTGCTCAGTTGCCGTTGATGCTCCTTGAAGGGTTGATCACCCTGTTTGTGGTTTCTTTTCTTGCAAAGGTGCAGCCGGATCTCCTGCAGTTAACCATTACTTCAAAATCATGAATACCCGTTTATCACCACTGCTCACAATGAGTTTTTTCCTGTCGCTGCTGTTTCTCTTTATATCAGCTCTTCCGTCCCAGGCGCATCGATTGAGGGTGTTTGCCTATTCCAGCGGCCGGGAAATTGTTGTAACCGCCTCTTTTGGTCATAATCGACCAGCTGAAAAGAGTAAGGTGACCGCTACCAGTAACAGCGGTACCCTCCTGTTTCAGGGTCGGACCGACATTAGAGGGCAGCTGCGGTTTCCCAGGCCAAAACTGGCGCAGGATGACAAATTGGTCATCACTGTCAACGGTGGCCCGGGGCATCAGGGGTCGTGGATATTGACCCCTGAGGATCTTGGCACTCGGCACCCGCTCGTTTCACAGGAAATAAAGCAACCCCGGCCCCTGAAATCAGATAATTCAGTCAAATCAACCCTTGCGTCTGAAGAGCAGCAAGCTCTGTCACAACTTGTATCCGACGCCGTCGCTCGCGAGATTGAACCGCTCAAAGTCATGATGGTTAGACATATGGATACCGGGCCGTCTCTGCAAAATATCATCGGCGGCATTGGCTGGCTCATCGGGCTCGGCGGCCTGCTTGCAGCGTGGAAAAACCGTAAGAAAAAATAAGGAAATCCCGAATGATAAATAAATCGTTTTCCAGTCTCCTGTTGACCATTCTGCTCACTGTTCTTCCCTGCTCATGGGTCCAGGCTCATTTCGGCATGTTGATTTCGCAGAGCAATACAGTCAGCCAGGATACAAGAACCATGAAGCTTACCCTTGCCTTTGCCCATCCATTTTCCGGAATAGGCATGGATATGGAAAAACCTGCTCGATTCTTCGTTGACAAGGGAGGAAAACAGGTTGATCTTACTGATGGACTGCAGCCTGTACAGGTGATGGGACACCAGGGCTGGCAAGCCGACTATCGTTTCCGCAGACCCGGAGTCTATGTCTTTGCCGTTGAGCCCAAACCCTATTGGGAGCCGTCGGAAAATCTTTATATCAAACATTACAGCAAAACCATTGTCGCCGCCTTTGGCGCTGATCAGGGGTGGAGTCATCCCATTGGCCTGAAAACGGAAATCGTTCCCCTGCTCAGGCCATTTGGCAATTACAGCGGCAATACCGTGGTTGGTCAGGTTTTCTTTAACGGCAAACCTGTTCCCCATGCCGAGGTTGAGGTGGAATTCTATAATAAGGGCCGTTTTACTGCGCCCACTCCCTACCATGAAACCCAGATTGTTCTCGCCGATGGGCAGGGGGTCTTTTGCTTTAGCTGTCCGCAAGCCGGCTGGTGGGGCTTTGCGGCCCTGCGGGAGGCTGATTTTCAGCTGAAGGGGCCCGACGGTAAAGACAAAGCTGTTGAATTAGGGGCAGTGCTCTGGCTGTATATGGATTCCTGGCAAAGCATACCATGATCAGCGAAATTTTTGCCACCGGAGACTCTCTGCTGCACCGGGCTGATCCGGCAATTAAAATTATCAGCGCCCTGCTTCTTGCCCTGAGCATCGCTGTCGGTTCTTCCCTGGAAATTGCCATGGCCGGATTTGTTATCGGGATTCTCCTGGCGATTATGGCCCGATTGTCCCCGGTGCCCCTTGGCAGGCGCCTGCTAACCGTTAATCTCTTCACCCTTCTGCTCTGGATTACTCTGCCCTTGACCGGCGGAGGTGAGAATGTAACCATATTGGGACCAATGGAACTGAGCAGCAAGGGAATTGCGCTGGCCCTGCTCATTACCTTGAAAACCAATGGGATTTATCTGATCCTTACCGCACTGCCGGCTACCTCATCCGTTCACGCAATCGGGCATGGTCTTGAGCGGTTGCGTCTGCCCCATAAACTTATCCTTCTGCTTCTCACGACCTATCGGTATCTGAGCCTGATCGAACAGGAATACAAACGACTGCGCCGTTCGGCCGCCCTTCGTTGTTTCAAGGCTTCCACCAGCCTTCATGCCTATCGTACCTACGGCTACTTGATCGGCATGACCCTGATTCGCAGCTACGCGCGTTCCCGGCGCGTCCACCGGGCCATGCTTATGCGTGGTTTTCAGGGAAATTTTCCCCTGCTTGCGCTGCAGACAATCAGGCCTGGTGATCTGTGGCTGCTTGCGGCCTGTGTTGTCGTCGCCCTGACCCTTGCCTTCGGCCCTGTTTTCTGGTAAGCGAGGCCAATGGATAATAACAGTACCTCAAACATTCTGGATCTGCGGGACATCAGCTTCAGGTATCCCGGTCAGGAACAACCTGTCTTTGCCGGCATTGATTTTCAACTTAAGCATGAAAAAGTCGCATTGCTCGGGGATAACGGTTCCGGAAAAACGACACTGCTGCAGATTATGGTTGGTCTGCTGAAACCGGAGAAAGGCGGGGTTTATTTCAACGGCAGGCTCATGGAGGAGGAGAGGGATTTTTTTGTCCTGCGGCAGCAGGTGGGCATGCTTTTTCAACATGCCGATGATCAGTTGTTCTGTCCGTCGGTACTCGAGGATGTGGCCTTTGGCCCGTTGAATCTGGGCCGCTCACGGAAGGAGGCCATGGAGATCAGCACCAGCACACTGCGCAGTATAGGCCTTGCCGGATATGAAGACCGGATCACTCATCATCTCTCCGGTGGTGAAAAACGTCTCGTAGCCCTGGCAACCGTATTGTCCATGGAACCTTCGGTGCTCCTGCTGGATGAACCGACTAACGACCTGGATCACGATGCCCGTCATCGTCTGCTGGAGATTCTTTCCGGCCTTGACATGGCTTTTATTCTTATCTCCCACGACTGGGACTTTCTCGCCGAGTTATGCACCGGATTTTACGGCCTGACCCATGGCCGGCTCCTCAAAAGCGAAACCCTGCAGGTTCATCAACACCGGCATGCCCATACCCTTGGCGAGCAGGGCCATCACCATCTATCTCCATAAAACCAGAATCCAGACTATCGCGGCAAGGATAATCGACATGGAGACGGCGGCAGACCCGATATCCTTGGCGCTGCCGGACAATTCATGATATTCGGAACCAATTCGATCAATGACGCATTCAATGGAGGAGTTGATCAACTCAACCAGGAGAATCGAAAGCACTGAACCGGTCAACAAGGCACGTTCCAGACCTCCATCACCTATAAACAGGGCGAGCGGCACACATAAGGCACACAACAGGGCCTCCTGCCTGAAGGCCGCCTCGTTTTTCCAGACATAAGAAAATCCCTTCCAGGAACAGAGAGCAGCGTTCAACAGCCGGGTCAGGCCCGCACCATTTGGTTTTGTGTGACTCTTCATATGTTGATGGCGTCGTAAAAACTTCGATCTACTGCGTCGTGTGTTCTGTGGCGATTCGTGGGCATACTACATGTATAGTTAAGACCCGCCACAGAACACTACTCCTCGGAGTCTACGCTTACCTGTATCCCTGTGTTTTTACTTAGCCATCTTTAAGCACTGTCTGTACTTTTTACGAGTTCATCATATGTTGGAAAATTTTATTGCTGTCGACTCATGGGTACGAATACGCTTTATTTTTACCGGAATTCTTGCAGAGAAGAAACAAATTATTGGTAAAGTTTTCTTTTTTCCTTGAACTCTGAACAGCACCAATGGTAGACTGCCTCACTATGTGGTAGTTCTACACATATACACGAGAATATTATCGGTTGAACAGGAATGGATAAAAAAACCTTTGCAAAGGCCCGGGCCAAGCTTAATAAAACACAAAAAGAACTGGCGATATTGCTCGGTGTTTCTTTGAAGGCAGTGCAAAGTTATGAGCAGGGATGGCGCTCTGTTCCGCTGCATGTGGAGCGTTTGTTATATTTTCTGCTGGTAAACAGGCGGACAGAAGGTAAAAGTAAACGAAAAAACTGCTGGAAAGATAAAAAGTGCCGCATTAAAAAACAATGTCCTGCCTGGGAGTTTCAGGCCGGCCACCTTTGCTGGTTTCTCAGTGGTACCCGATGTGAATGCACGGTGGATAAAAACTGGAAAAACAAGATGGAAATTTGTCGTAAGTGTGAAGTTCTCTCCTCCCTTATTTAAGGGTGCCGGAAAAAATAATTACCCCGTCCTGTTTGTCTTTTGCTCCAGCTCAAATGTTATGACAAGGGTTACATATCATCAACATGCCCCTTTTTCACGCCTTGAATCTGAAGAAAAATTCGGCGCATTTCGGGATAATTATTTTCTTGCCTCACCCTGATTTCTCCATCCGATTGTAGAAGTCATCCCCCATCTCTTTTTTTTCCATCTCTCCCTTCGTTGTTTTCAATGCCTGTATGCCATGGTAACATAAAGAAAATAGTAACTGTTCAGGAGCACCCCATCTTCACTCATTTCGGTCTTCTCGAATAGCACAAGTATGCTTCAAAGACCTAAATAAGCAAATATGTGGCACTCCTGAACAGTTACATCCCGAAGTAAATGCAAGTTTTTTGCATCTACCTGAATAGTTACAGAAAATATTTCTTTTCGGCGACAAGAAACTTCTATGGTTAGAAAAAAAGTCGGAATTGCCATGAGCGGTGGAGTGGACTCTACCGTTGCCGCTTTACTGCTGCGAGAGCAGGGATATGAGGTGCATGGTTTTTTTATGGAGTTGCCGGTTGCTGATGTTCTTCGGCAATGTCATCGGGTGCAGACGTTGGCAAAAGCCATCGACATTCCCCTGCAGGTAGTCGATATGAAAAAGCTCTTTACAAAAGAGATTATCGATTCCTTTGTCGGTGAGTATTCAAAAGGCAGGACTCCGAATCCCTGCGTCACCTGTAATGCAACAATGAAGTTCGGCGCTTTGCTTGATTTTATGTTTGACCATGGGATGGATAAAGGCGCAACCGGCCATTATGCCTGTATTCGCAGAGAAGGGCAGGGGGAATACCACCTGCTGAGAGGCAATGATCCCAAAAAAGATCAGTCGTATTTTCTCTGTCGTCTGCAGCAGAGACAACTGAGCAGCATTCTTTTTCCCCTGGGCTCATGGCTGAAAGAGGATGTCTTTGCCAGAGCCTCCTCCCTTGGTCTTTCCGGGTTTTCCAGTGGTGAGAGTCAGGATGTCTGTTTTTTGTCCACCGGGCTGCGGCAGTTTCTTACCGAATATGGCGTGGGGGAAAAAACAGGTGAAATTCGCACCATGGACGGTCGTCTGCTTGGTAATCATTCGGGAATCAGCCAGTATACCGTGGGCCAGCGTCGAGGCCTTGGTCTCCCCGATGCGACCCCGTGGTATGTAGTCGCCTTGAACCCCAGGCACAATCAGGTTATTGTCGGTAAAAATGATGCGTTATTTACAAGGGAAATTATTCTTCAGGAGCTGCGCTGGCTCTATGCCGAGCCTGCTCTTCCCTGGCAGGGACTGGTCCAGCTGCGTTCGCGTCATCGGCCTGCTCCGGCTGTTCTTGCGCAAGCGGCCGATGGAAAGTGGGTTGTTACCTGTGATCAGCCGCAACGGGCCGTTACTCCAGGCCAGTTTGCTGTCTTTTATGAAGATAGCAGGGTTGTGGGCAGTGGAATCATTACGGCAGGGGAGCCATCCCGTTCATGAAAAAAACAATTGCCATCACCACGCTTGGCTGCAAGGTCAACCAGTTTGAATCAGCATCCTTTATCACCGGTTTTACGGATACCGGCTGCACTATGGTTCCCTTTTCCGGGCCGGCGGATATCTATGTTATCAACACCTGTGCCGTAACAGCAAGAGCCGGGCAGCAATCCCGGCAGATGGTTCGGCGGGCCATGCGCGCCAACCCCGACGCCCGCATAGTGGTCACCGGTTGCTATGCCCAGATAGCCGGTGAGGAGTTGCTGGAAATCATCGATAATCCGCTCTGTATTATCGGCAATGGCAATAAGCACCTCCTTGTAGAGACGGCCCTTGCCGAGAATTCCCCTGAATTGGTCATGCTTACAGGTAATATAGGCATGAAAAAAGAGATCTGCCCTCTGTCAGTGCGTCGATTCAGCGGCCGTACTCGCAGCTATCTTCGCATTCAGGACGGCTGTAACAATTTTTGTTCCTATTGTATCGTTCCTTACAGTCGGGGTCGGAGTCGCAGCCTGCCGAAATCAGCAGTTTTTGAGCAGGTAGATATCTTTCTGCAGGAGGGTTGCCGGGAAATGGTTATCACCGGCATCAATGTGGGCAAGTACGGTCTGGAACTTGATGAAGGAGAGAATATTTATACCCTGCTTGATTCCCTTTGCCGGAACTATCCCGAAATGCGTATTCGCCTGAGTTCGGTTGAACCCGTTGAAGTGAATGACCAGCTGCTTAACCTCATGATTCGGCACCCTAACTTTATGCCCCATCTCCATATTCCGCTGCAGAGTGGTGATGACCGGATTTTAGCCCGCATGAATCGTCATTATACGGTGGAGGTTTTTGTGGATGTCATCCGAAAAATTACATCGGCCCTTCCCCATGCCGCCATCGGCTGCGATGTGCTGGCCGGATTTCCGGGCGAAGATGAACAGGCAGCGGAAAACACCTATCGCCTGTTGGAAGGTCTTCCGACCAGTTATCTTCATGTTTTCCCCTACTCACGCCGTTCCGGTACCCTGGCCGCTTCGTTTAAAAAGCAGGTTGCCGGCAAAATAAAAGACGCGCGGGTACGCAGATTACGTGAACTGGATCAGGAAAAACGACAGGCCTTTTATCGGCGCCAGCTGAACAGCATCCACCCGGTCCTGGTGGAACGACGGAATAAAAACGGGTTGCTGCAGGGTTTTTCAGATAATTATATTCCCCTTCAGTTTGCAGGGCCTTCTCACCTAAGCCGCCGGGTGGTCTCCGTCCGTTTTGATCGGATGGAAGAGGGGCGTCCCATGGGTACTCTGGAAATTGAACAGGACTGACTTGAGTTCTTTATTGGAACCTTGTACAGTAATCGTATGATGGTCTCGTAAGAAGTCTTCGGATCCGTCATCCCCGCGAAGATGGAGATCCATAACATTGCGAAGTAACTGGATTCCCGCCTTCGTGGTAATGACGAAATATAAGATAAGAAAGCTTTTACGAATTCTTCATCGTATTACGTCATCAATTCTTAATTCTATACTTTTGCCCAACCGCTTGACACAGGCATGATAGGAGAAATAATTGCCATAGGTGATGAACTCATCTCGGGCCGCATTGCCAATACAACCAGTGGGTTTGCCGCCCGCCATCTCTTTGCCGCAGGGCATGATATTTATGCCATGCACACTATCGGTGATAATCCAAGGCTCATTGGTGAAGTTCTGAAGCGAGCCATTAAGAGGGTGGACTTTGTCCTTGTAACCGGAGGGCTCGGTTCAACGACCGATGATATGACCAACGAGGCCGTTGCCGAGGCCCTGCATCGTTCCCCGACTCTGCATTCCGATATTCTTAAGAGGATCAGAGAGCATCTTGGCCATGATCATGCGCCGGGTAATCTGGAAAAAATGGCCTGGTTGCCCAGAGGGGCCGAGCCCCTTAACGACAAGGCAAGGATGGCAGGATATCTGCTTGTCCATGACGGAGTCCCCATTTTTTTTCTTCCCGGGGTGCCTTACCAGATGCGCGAGCTGCTGCAGGCACATGTTCTGCCGAAGCTGGCCGGCTGGAAAGGCAATCATCATCGTGTCAAACAGCGTGTTTACAGGACATTCGGTCTGCCGGAGACCGTGATCAACAATCGCCTTCTTGACCTGGAACAACAGAATTCCGTCCATGTCGGTTACTACCCGGTAGGTTGTGAGGTTCATGTCAGCCTGACTGTACTGGAAGAAAATCGTCAGGCGGCAGAAGAGAAATTTATTGCGGCCGATCAAACCATAACCAGGGCTCTTGGTGATGCGTTGTATGGAATCGACCAGGAATCCCTGCCATCGGTGGTCGGCAAATTACTGCTGCAAGGCAATCGACAGCTTAGCGTGGCCGAATCCTGTACCGGCGGATTGATTGGAAAAAGGCTTACCGAGGTCGCCGGCAGCTCTGATTGGTTTGCCGGCGGGGTCATTGCCTACTCTAATCACCTCAAGGAAATTCTTCTTGGCGTGGACCGGGATTTACTGGCGAATTACGGAGCTGTCAGCGAACAGGTGGCTCTGGCCATGGCGGCTCGTCTGTCGGAGAGGATACAAACAGATATGACTGTTTCTGTGACCGGTATAGCCGGTCCCGGTGGCGGCAGCGAGGAAAAACCGGTTGGCACTGTTTATATTGGTTTATTACACCAAAACAAGGTTAGTGCCCAACTGTATCATTTTACAGGCAATCGTTCCCGGATCCGGGAAAAGACCGCCTGCACTGCCCTTGATACCGTACGCAGAGCCCTGCTGTTCGATTCGGAAAAAGAAGACTTTTAAAAAATATCATTGCACAGGTAAGGAGAGAATAGATGGCGTCACCACAGGATACACAGGCACAGGGAAGGCTGAAAAGCGTCGATAATGCCATTACCCAGATCCAGCGACAGTTTGGCAAGGGTTCCATCATGCGTTTAGGCTCCAACGAACACCAGAACATACCGGTCATTCCCACCGGGATTCTTTCCATTGACCTGGCGCTTGGCGTAGGCGGATTCCCCCGGGGCAGGGTCACCGAAATTTACGGGCCGGAATCATCGGGCAAGACCACCCTGGCCCTGCATGTGATTGCCGAGGCCCAGAAGCGCGGCGGTAACGCCGCCTTTGTCGATGCGGAACATGCCCTGGATACCGCCTATGCCGAAAGACTTGGCGTGGATGTGGACAATCTGCTGGTTTCCCAACCCGACTTTGGTGAACAGGCTCTGGAGATTACGGAAATTCTTATGCGTAGCGGTGGTATTGATATTATTGTCGTCGATTCGGTGGCTGCCCTGGTTCCCCGGGCCGAAATTGACGGCAATGTCGGCGACCAGCATGTTGGTCTTCAGGCCCGGCTGATGTCGCATGCCATGCGAAAGTTTACCGGAGTGCTGAAGCGGACCAATACGGTGTTGGTTTTTATTAACCAGATCCGGATGAAAATCGGTGTCATGTTCGGTAATCCGGAAACAACCCCTGGTGGCAATGCCCTGAAATTCTATTCATCGCTGCGTATTGATATTCGCAGGATGACCCAGATCAAGGACGGGCAGGAAGTAGTCGGCAACAGAACCAAGGTCAAGGTGGTGAAAAACAAGGTTGCCCCGCCCTTTCGGCTGGCGGAATTTGATATGGTTTATGGTGAGGGTATTTCCAGAATCGGTGACCTGCTTGATCTCGGTGTTGAGAATGACATTGTTGATAAAAGCGGCGCCTGGTATGCGTATAAGGATGAGCGAATTGGCCAGGGACGGGAAAATGCCAAAAAATTTCTTAAAGATCATCCTGAAATGCTGGCCGAGATAGAAGAAAAGATTCGGCTGGGTCTTGGTATGCCTGTTCACGAACAGACGACGGCCGGGGAGAGTGGAGAGGCTGCTCCCAAGTAATTTTCTTCTTGTCCTTTAGAGTATGGTAGTATGGAAAAAACCCGTCGGATTAATCCGACGGGTTTTTTCTTGAGACAGACGGAGAAAGCTCACTTGATCTCAACTTTTTTCTGTTTTGATTCCTTGGTTTTGGGAAGACGCACCTCTAAAACACCATCCTTGAACTCAGCCTTGGCCTTGGAACCATTGACATTTTCCGGGAGTCTGAAACTGCGGCTGAAAGAACCGTAGCTTCGCTCTACCCGGTGATAGTCCTTTTCCTTCACCTTCTTTTCCTGCTTTTTTTCTCCGCTGATGGTCAGGCTGTTTTCGGTCATGGTGACATCAAGGTCATTTTTTTTCACACCCGGAATGTCAGCCTTGACCACGACCTCGTCTCCCTCCTCGAAAATATCCACTGAAGGGGTAATTTCAATCCCTTTCGGAAAGGCCGACGGCAACATCGAACTGCTCATCATGGAAAATGGATTACGGAAAAAATTTTCAAAATATTTATCCATTTCCGCAAACGGAGATACGGGCTGCATCTCTTCCCTTTGTACCAGTGCTCCTTCATCTTTCTTTGCCATGATTTACCTCCTTTTGCATAGAGCAAAAATCAATAGAGCATTTTCATACACATCGGGCCGGACATAACGCGGAGCCCGACTGTTCCCTCGCATGTAACATGGTAAAGATCCATATCAATTCACCTGCAGTACAGGGGGAATGATATCGACAATATCCTGTCTGCTTAAAAAAATAAGCAGCATGAAATTGTCGTCAAGAGGGAGGCGGAAATTTTCTTATTTAATTATTAATTAAGAATAGTGATGGGTGAGAAATACTTTTTGATAAAAGAGACGCTCTTGTTGATTAATTGCCGGCAACAGGTTTTCTCTAACCCCAATTTTACGTAGACCTTGACTTGCATTGACGGCTTGGGTACAGTAATTCTGTTTTTCAGGTGTCCGCCGAACCGCGGATGAAAAGGGAATCCGGTGTAAATCCGGGACGGGCCCGCCGCTGTAATCCTGCCTTTATCTGTTGATGAGGGAACCCGTTCAACCTTGGGTGCCACTGTTCTGTCAAGCAGAACGGGAAGGCCGTTGAAAGGGTGGGAAAGTCAGAAGACCTGCCTGGAAATTGTCCGATCATACCCCTTGGCAATGGGGCGGACAACACGTGCACATCTGGGATAAAGAAGGGACATCCCGGATCAATTTTTTAATTGGTCCGGGTTTTTTTTTATCTCCGGACCGTGAAAAAAGGAGGTTTTCATGAAGTTGAGAACGGTTTTTTTCGCGGTGGTCATGTTGTGCATGTTCATCGCGCAGTCGGTAACCGCAGAGGAACACAAGGTGGAGCATAAAAGCGGTATTGTCCTGGCCATGTTCGGCACCACGGTTGAACCGGCCCTGCAGGGATTGTTGAATATCAAGGAAAA
>JANTGH010000033.1 GCA_024763055.1 Desulfobulbaceae bacterium | reverse complement strand
ACTCAAGACATACTACCTGTATAGTCATGACCCACCCCGACACACTACTCCTTGTATATCTGTGTTTTGTACTTAGCCATCTTTGAGTGAGTTGCGATTTTTTACGAGTTCATCAAAATTGTTTGCTTGAAGGCTGGGAGTGAGCAGTTATAGAATTATCGAGTTACCCCGTTCCCCGGCACCGTCCCTCAGGACCGGATAGAAAGAACGGATTAATCCAGACTTCGGTGGAGGCTGAGGGTTTTTTTTATTCCCCATGTTGAGCGATTTAGGTGGAAGTAGGAATAGCTCTGTTTGGGTATAGGCTTCCCCGGCAGCAGAAGGACGACTAATGGAGGTCCATTGTGGCACAGACAACAGAAAAGAAAAAAGAGATTATTGAGAAGTTCAAGACCCATGACACGGATACAGGATCCTGTGAGGTACAGATAGCCCTGTTGACGGAACGGATAACGTATCTGACCGAGCATTTTAAACAGCACGCCAAGGACCACCACTCCAGGCGCGGTTTGTTGAAGCTGGTTGGTCAGCGGCGCAGCCTTCTCAAATATCTGCAGAAAAAAGATATCACTAAATACCGTAGCCTGATTCAGGAGCTTGGTATTCGTAAATAAAGGATGATGACCACCTGGCAGGGGAAAGTATTTTTTTCTGCGGGTGGATCTACTTTTCATCCTTCATCGTCCGGCAAGGGCCGGAACAGGAGTATGTATGTATAAGAAAGTTGAGACCGATATCGGCGGCCGGACCATGGCCTTCGAGACGGGTAAGATGGCCAAGCAGACCAGCGGTTCTGTTGTCGTAACCTGCGGTGACACCATGGTGCTGGTCACCGCGGTTGCGGAAAAAAAGACCAAGAATATGGGGTTTCTGCCGCTGACCATCGAGTACCAGGAACGGATGTATGCCGCCGGTCGTATTCCCGGAAGCTATTTTCGTCGTGAAATCGGACGACCGAGCGAAAAAGAGGTGTTGACCTGTAGACTGATTGACCGGCCCCTCAGGCCGCTTTTTCCCAAAGGTTATATGAGTGAAACCCAGGTCATAATCACCGTGTTCTCAGCGGACCAGGAAATTGATCCGGATATTCTGGCCATGAATGGCGCGTCAACGGCGCTGGCCATTTCCGATATTCCCTGGCAGGGACCGATAGCCGCTGCCAGAGTTGGTTATGTGGATGGTGAGTATGTACTCAATCCAACCAGAAGTCAGTTGGAAAAATCCGCCATGGATCTGGTGGTTGCCGGAACGGAAAAGGCCGTTGTCATGGTCGAGGGACGAACCGGTGAGCTTGCTGAAGATGTTGTTCTTGAAGCTATCTTTTTTGCCCATGAAGGCATTCAGCCCTTAATCGGACTGCAGAACAAGTTGCGCGAAGAGATCGGTAAGCCAAAGCGTGAAGTTATTGCGCCGGAAGTCAATGAAGAGTTACAGGCCAGAGTTGAGGAGGTAGCATCCGCCGGTATGGAAGAGGTCGTCACAACCGCTGATAAAATGGCCCGGAGCGACCGTTACGATCTGTTAAAAGAAGAGGTAATTGCCCAGGTTGATGAAGAACTTCTTGAGGATGAATCCGAAGTGTTTGATTTACTTTCGGCGTATAAAAAACGGGTCATGCGTGAGCGGATTGTCAACAAGGGTGAGCGGCTTGACGGGCGTACTTTTGAAGAGGTTCGGTCTATTTCCTGTGAGGTTGGAGTCCTGCCCAGGGCCCATGGGTCCGCATTGTTTACCCGTGGAGAGACCCAGGCCATGGTAATTGCCACCCTTGGCAGCGAACGCGATGAACAGCATCTTGAAGGGCTCGGCGGGGATGTCTATCGTCGTTTCATGCTTCATTATAATTTTCCTCCCTTTTGTGTCGGTGAAGTTCGTTTCATGCGTGGGCCGAGCCGCAGGGATATCGGCCACGGAACACTTGCCCGCCGAGGTATTGAAGCAGTATTACCCGATGGAGATCACTTTCCTTACACCATGCGGGTGGTTTCCGAGGTTCTGGAGTCCAATGGTTCCTCTTCCATGGCCACGGTTTGTGGTGGCAGTCTTGCTCTTATGGACGCTGGAGTTCCCATTAAGAGACCGGTTTCCGGGGTTGCTATGGGGTTGATCAAAGAAGATGACCAGGTCGTGGTGTTGACCGATATTTTAGGCGATGAAGATCACTTAGGCGATATGGATTTTAAGGTTGTCGGAACCCGTGAAGGTATCACCGCCCTGCAGATGGATATTAAGATTGACGGTGTTGACCGGGAAATCATGGGTCGGGCCCTGGCTCAGGCCAAAGATGGTCGTCTCCATATTCTCGGTAGGATGGAAGAGGCCATCGGATCTCCGCGTCAGGATGTTTCCGAGTATGCGCCCAAGTATATTACTTTGAAGATTCACCCGGATAAAATTCGTGATATTATCGGCCCCGGCGGTAAGATAATCCGTGAGATGACTGCCGAGTATGAGTCCAAGATTGATGTGGAAGATGACGGCACCATCAAGATTTTTTCCACCAATGCCGATCAGGGCGAAGCCCTTGTCAGGCATATTGAAGAAATGACCGCCATGCCGGAGATTGGTAAGGTGTATGACGGTGTGGTCCGAACAGTGAAGGATTTTGGCGCCTTTGTTCAGATCCTGCCGGGAACCGATGGTATGGTTCATATCTCCGAGTTGAAAAAGGAGCGGGTGGGCAAAGTGACGGACGTGCTCAACGAAGGTGATAAGGTGCGGGTCAAGGTTCTTGACATTGACGGTCGCGGCCGGATACGTCTGAGCAGAAAGGCGGCCCTTGAAGAAGGAGAAGAGTAGGCCTTTATTTTGCCGTATTTTTTTGATGATAAGCCGGTTTCCTTTATATGGGGACCGGCTTTTTTGTTGTCGTTTAACCCGCATATTTCACAAAGGTCGTCGCGAAGGGCTTGAAAATGCCATGAATGCAGATAGCGAACGAAGTGAGACCTTCGAGGAACAGCGTAAAAAGGTTCGCAGACATATTGAAATATCTCGAGGAATCCTTTTTGCGCTGTAACGTAGCAGGCATGGTGTTTTCGGGCCTTGCAGCAGATCGCTTGTGAAATATGCGGGTTAAGTATCCGCGTAGAACTATAGAAATATCCGGGCACCGATAATGTGTACCGGTTAAAGGTGGTGGTATGCAGGAAATTGAGGTGCAATTTTGCTGGCTTGAGCCAGATTTCTGTCACGATCTTAAGCTGCCGGGATATGAAACCCCGCAGTCAGCAGGAATGGATATCGGCGCGGCCGTTGGCAAACCGGTTGAAATCAGACCAGGAGAGATAACGTTGATCTCCACCGGGTTCGCTGTGGCTCTGTCCGAAGGTTATGAGCTGCAGGTGCGTCCCCGTTCCGGGCTGGCGGTAAAGCACGGAATTACCGTTATCAATGCACCGGGAACCATTGACGCTGATTACCGGGGTGAGGTTAAGGTCGGCCTCGTCAACCTCAGCAAAAAATCGTATGTTGTTCATCGGGGTGATCGGATAGCACAGCTCATTCTGGCGCCGGTCTGCCGAATGGTTCTGCGTCAGGTCGAACAGCTCGATACCACCCGGCGCGGAGCAGGCGGTTTTGGTCATACCGGTCGTTGAAAAAATGATGATGACTAAATCTTTTTTTTATATGATGCGCTTGCTGCAGTATAATCTCCGGGAAGAAAAGCATGAAATTTAGCGTGCTTGGCAGCGGCAGCCGTGGAAACTGTACCTTTGTGGAAGAGGGAAAAACCCGAATTTTAATTGATGCAGGGTTCTCCGGTAAAGAAATTGCCCGAAGACTGGCTTCTATCAATCGCAGCCCCGAACAACTCCGCGCCCTTCTTGTTACCCATGAGCATAATGATCATATAGCAGGTGTGGGGGTGTTGTCCCGGCGCTTTAAACTGCCTGTTTATGCCAATTCCGGAACGCACAGGGCCGCGCAAGCCAAGGTGGGCAAATTGTTTGACCGCAGGGAGTTTTCCACCGGCGGGAGGTTCGTTCTTGATGATTTTACGATCCATCCCTTTGCCGTTTCCCACGATACAGCCGATCCGGTCGGCTTTATTATCAAGGGGGGCGAGCATTCTGTTGGTTACTGCACGGACACCGGCCGGGTGACTAAGCTGATGGAGCATCTTCTCGGCCAGTGTCATGGCCTGATTCTTGAGGCCAACCATGACCCGAAAATGCTGCGGGACGGCCCGTATCCCCTGCCACTCAAGCAACGTGTCCGGTCCAGCAGGGGGCATCTTGCCAATGGTGATGCCGCTTCCTTTATTCGCGGGCTGACAGGCGATTCTTTGCGAGCCCTGGTCCTGGCACATTTAAGTGAGACCAATAACCATCCGGATTTGGTCCGTGGAATTATGGAAGACCTGTTTTCCCGTGATCCCCGACCCGAGCTTATTCTGGCCACACAAGGCAATGCCGGACCACTTGTTGATCTTTCTTCTTATTGAGAAAATGTTTCATTCTTGTTTTTCTCTTTTCTGTATGCTATATGGTTGAAATATCAGTTGGTTGTCTTGATCTTCTCTTGGTGGAAAGGAGTCCCTATGGCACGTTTTGCTTTGATTTTTTCTCTACTGTTTCTGGTTTCATCCTCCGCGCATGCCGAATTCGATAGACCGGTTGTCTTTACGGAAGAGCTTGCGCCGGTACATTATACGGAAGATGGTGAAATCGTCGGCATTGCCACTGACATTGTGCAAGCCATTTTTCAGGAAGCCGGGTTGCGACCGGATATCCGGTCCTATCCCTGGAAACGGACGTATCTGAATGTGCTTCGCACCAAGGGAAGCTTTGTCTACACCATTAATCGGACACCGAGGCGGGAAAATCTCTTCCAATGGATCGGACCGATTCTTCATAAACGGACCTATCTCTACAGGCTCGCCTCCCGGGATGATGTCAAGGTGAACAGTACTGATGATTTGAAAAAGTACACCACGGTTGTCATCCTTGGTTACGCTCTGACCCAGCAGCTGGAGGACCTGGGCCTGTCACCGGACAGGGAATTGATTGTCACCCGCAATAAAAAAGAGCAGATGCGTGTTTTTTTGAAAGGACGGGCCGAGCTGATCACCGGTAATGAGTTTACTCTGGCAAGAGCGTTGAGGGAGTCGGGGTATTCAATGGACGATGTTAAGCCGGTGCTGCTGATGAATGAAAAGGGCTATTACCTTGCCGCCAATCAACAGGCCGACCCGCAACTCGTTGAACGGTTACGGCTGGCCAATACAAAGGTACAGCAGAGCGGTCTGACGCAACGGGCAATTGCCAAATACATGCAAGGGCACAACCCCGGGTCTCTTACCGGTAAAAGCCCCGTGTCCCATGCGCCTTTACAGGCTGGGAAAATAAGGCATAATTTGTCTATATGAAAGTGGACCCTTGATGTGCCAGCTTCCGGGACACTTTTATTGTTTGTTGCGGCTGTGCCCTGAAAACCTGGTCCAGCTGTGCCGGGTTAGCCTCTTGGATGAAATCGCTGGTGGACGGATTTAAGCCGGGATGCATCCACATGGGTATAGATCTGGGTGGTGGAAATGTCTGCGTGACCAAGCATCATCTGGACGGCCCGCAGATCGGCGCCACCGGCAAGCAGGTGGGTGGCAAATGAATGGCGGAGCATGTGCGGACTGACCTTCTTTTTGATCCCGGCCGCCAATGCCCACCCTTTGATAATCTGCCAGAAGCGTGCCCGACCCATTGCCTTTCCCCGGTTACTGACAAAGAGTGTCGGCGACGGTCGTCCTTTAAGGATGAACGGCCTGGCCCGTTGCAGGTAATCCTCAATTTTTTCCCTCGTTATCTCGTTGAATGGGACCATCCTCTCTTTGCTTCCTTTGCCGAGAATCCGGACATGGCAACTCCCGAGGTTGCAACTGCTTACCGGAAGATTGACCAGCTCGGACACCCTGATACCGGTGGCATAGAGCAGGTGCAGCATGGCATGGTTGCGCAGGAGAAGCGGACTTGTTTTCTCCGGCAGGAAGAGCAGCGCATCCACCTCGGCAATGCTCAACGTTTTGGGCAGGGTCTGGCCGATTTTCGGTGCATTGATATGGGTCAGTGGATCGGCCTTGATGAGACCCCGTTCGACGGCAAAGGAGAAGAATGTTCGTAATGCGGCAAGTCGGCGGCTGTTACTGCGTGTTTTGATGCCGCGCCTATGACAGTCAATAAAAAACGCCTGCAAATGAGAGGGCTGAATGGTCGAAATGGTTTTGATCTTTTTTGGGCGTAAAAAATCAAAAAAAAAGGATATGTCGGAATGATATGCCTCAATGGTATTTTCGGCGAATCTTCGTTCAACAATGAGGTACTGAAGGAAAAAATCAAGAGCGGAGGTAAGGTCCGACATGGGCTCTGCACCCTGGATTTGGGAATCCTGCCGGCTTGAAGTATAAACCGGCAGGATGGAAAAGCACTCGGAACGATTTAGTATTGGCGCCGCATTCTGTTGAACTTGCGGAGTTTTCGGAGGGCTTCCGCTGCCTTCCGCCGTTTTTTAATGCTGGGTTTTTCGTAATATTCACGTCGCTTCAGTTCACGTTTGATACCGTCAATCTGCAGCTTTTTCTTCAGCTGGCGAATGGCATACTCAAGGTCACCTCTGACTTCAACTTCTATCATGATTGATTCACATCCTTTATTTGATGGCATGACCCATCTGCTTGTTGAGACAGTGGCTCTGCACAAAAAATAGAGGACACTGTTTAATGTTTACTGAATTTTGTAAATTATTCGGAAAGCTATTATCTGTCAACAGTTAATTGGACCTGGTCCGGTGTAAAGACCTTGTTTTTGCTTGGTGGTGGTTTTGAAGGAGTTCAGGAAAGATATGTATAATTCGTACCTGTTCAGGAGTACCCCATCTTCACTCATTTCGGCCTTCTCGAACAGCACAAGTATGCTTCAAAGACCTAAATAAGCAAATATGTGGCCCTCCTGAACAGGTACATTCCGGAGCAAATGCAAGTTTTTTGCATCTACCTGAATAGTTATTCTAATTCTGCAATGTGTTTTCAGCTGTCTTTGAAGTCTGAAAACGGAACTATTCGTCTATAAAGATTTTGCCTGGATTGAGGATGTTGTTGGGATCAAAAAGCTGCTTGATGTCCCACATCAGTTCAAGGGTTTCAGGAGTGATTTCAAGGGAAAGAAAAGTCGCCTTGGTGGTACCGATTCCATGCTCTCCGGACAGGGTGCCGCCGAGCGTAATTACCTGCCTGAAAAGTTGTTTCTTCGCCTCCTGCCCACGTTTGTATTCTTCGGGATCATTTTTATCAATCATGATATTGACGTGGATATTGCCGTCACCGGCATGACCAAAAGTAAGTATGATCAACTTTAATTTTTCGGCAAGCGTGCTGGTAAACCGGACCAGGGTTGGTATCTTTGATCTCGGAACCACCACATCTTCACTTATTTTATGGGGTTTGAGCGAAAAGGTTGCCGGCGAGATGGATCGTCTTGCCTGCCAGAGCCGCTGACGCTGTGCTTCGTTTTCCGCCTCCTGCAGGGTAACTGGCCGTGCCGCAAGAAATTTACGCAACCGGTCGGTCTGTTGTTGTACCTCGGAACGACTGCCGTCAAGCTCAAGCAGAAGCAGGGCTTCAGTTTTTTCAGGCAAGGGGGAGGGTAACCGGTCCCGGACTACGGAGATGGCAGTGTGGTCCATATATTCCATGGTGCAGGGCATAATTCCGCTTTGGAGGAGCTCCGCCACGAGTTGTACTGCCTGATCAATACAGGTAAAGAGCAGGAGAAAGGTCTTTCCTGCTTCGGGCAGGGGAAGCAGGCGGAGAATGAGTTTGGTGAAAATCACCAGCGTTCCCTCTGAACCAATCAGCAGGTGCGTGAGATCATAGCCGGTGACCCCTTTCTCCGTACGTACCCCGGTGGTGATGATTTTCCCGGTAGGCATCACGGCCTCGCAACCGATGATATAATCCCGCGTCACTCCGTACTTGACCGCGCTCGGTCCACCGGCGCATTCAGCGGCATTGCCGCCAAGAGTACAGAACTTGAGGCTGGCAGGGTCAGGGGGATACATGAGCCCTTGTTTTTTTAGCGTTGCCTGCAGTTCACCGGTAATGACCCCGGGCTCAGCAACGGCGATCATATTGTCCCTGTCAATCTCAAGAATGCGGTTCATGCGGTTCATTACCAGGACAAGTCCTTGTTTCAGCGGCACCGCCCCACCGGTCATGCCCGAGCCGGCCCCCCGTGGCACGATGGGGATTCGGTACTTGTTGGCCAGTTGCATGATTTTAGAAATCTGAGTGGTGTTCTCAGGAAAGGCTACGGCCTGCGGCGGCACATCGCCGCCGCTGCCGTCGAAACTGTAGCAGGCCAGCTCCTCGGGCGCTGTCAACAGATGGTCCCTGCCCAGGATGTCACCTAATTGTTTGAGTATTTCTTTGTTCATGACGCTTGTAGTATAGCCGGAAATAGAGACCCCTGCTGTAATAATCCGTTACACCCTGTTGTGAGGTGATAGCCTGCAAGATGTCCCCTGGCGCAGACAGTCTATGGAAATATATTGCCACTTGCTGATGTAACCTTTTGAAAATAAAGATAATGTAAAATTGGCACGGTGATTGCTTTGGTAAGCACAGGAGGACATATGTTGTCTTGTTGTGTCCTTTGTCGTTTTGGCCAAAAACGAGTCGCAAGGAAACGTAAGTAACAAAAAAGATGAACAACAAACTCTCAGGAGGTTATACAATGCTGAAAAAAATCATTCCGACAATCATGGTTGCACTTTTTGCTGTATCCGCCTTTGCCGCCGCTCCGGCCTTTGGCGATCTTGACGCCGACCACAATGGCATGCTTTCAAAGGGCGAGGCGGAAGCTGCCGGTATCGGTCCGGAGCTTTTTGCCAAGGCTGATGCCGATGCAAACGGCAGCTTAAGCCAGGAGGAATATGCAACTCTTACCACTGGTGAAAAAAAATAGGCGCATCGTCTTTTCGCGGGTAGTGTAATGCTTCACGTTACCTACCCTGCGGGAAATGCCAACTGCTGCTGGAGGGATGACTTGCCTGTCCGGTCCCGCTGATATGCAAGTTGTAGTATCGAGGGGTTGGAGAAAATTTTCAGGGAACAGGTTGCTTCCTTCAGCGCATCCTTCTTTTGATTCCCCTGCCGGTTCTCGGCAGGGGATTTTTCAAGATATATGTACCGCAGTTCCCAATGGATCAGCGCGGGCCGTGGCTCCTGCAATGATTTAACCTTCTTACGTGAGGAGAAAAATGAAAAAAATATTCGCTGCCCTGTTCATGGCCGTTCTGTTGATCTGCGAGACCTCCATTGCCATGGGGGCCACAACTCTGCGCCAATTGGGACGAAGTCCCTTTTACAAACCGCCCCTGCATACTGTGGCCGATCTCAGAAAAATGGTGGATCTGTCCGGGCCGGCGTTGCAGAAAGGGTTTGAACAAGCCGGATATTTCGAGCTTTATCCTGCTTTTGCCTCCCAATTTCCCACAGCAATAATTGATGAAATAGAAATAGGGCAGGGCGAGTCACTATTATGGATGCTCTACCGGAAAAACGGCAGGGGGCCTGTCCGTGTTGCCAAAGAAGTTACCTGGGCGGGTGAGGCGCCATTTAAGGCCTTCAGGATGTATTTGCAAGCCAACAGGAAGCGCTATGAAATCGTGGTGCCGTATATTTGCGGAAACCTTGCCCTGCGGGCAATATCTGACATTGTCCCCGTTGTCGAGGTGAATAAGGAACCAGTGTGCCGGATGGCCGTTGCGCCTGAACCAATTTTTTGTGGTGAACGGGTGAACGTGGATGCGTCTGCGTCGTCCGACAGTGACGGTTCCATATCCTCAGTGATGATTTCCATGGTTGATGCCGAGGGAAAGGTGGTTGAAGAAAAAAGTATAACCCGTCCTCCCTTTACCGGCGCGTTGACTGTCCCCTGTGGAGGAACATATACTGTGCGTGCCAAGGTTACCGATGACAGAGGTGCTGTTGCCACTTCTGCCGCCTGTTCCCGGAAAGTCTCCGGCAGGCAACGCATTGTCCCGGTCGCGGCGGTTGGCTTCATGCATCTGCTCGATCCCGCAAATTTTATCACCGCACGCGGAGGACTTGAATACTGGTTGAATGAAAATGTTTCACTCATGGGAATGCTTGGCTATAATTTTCATGTTGACGGTAATCAGGGCGATGATGCCTTTTCAGCCGACCTGTTGGTGCAGTACCATTTCTCACGTTATTTTGTTGGCGGCGGTATCGGCTGGTGGAATATGGATGACGACAGCTATGATTTGCATCAACGGGAAATATTGGACGGCAATAATCTCGATTTGATCCTGCAGGCGGGCGCAAGGGTTTATGGCGAGGCTGACGCGTTTAACGTGTCTCTGTTTGGCGAAGCCCGTACCTTTGCCGACAGTCTTGATGAGCTTGATATCAGCAGTCGTTTTACGGCCGGGTTGTTGTTCCGGTTTTAATCCGTTGACCCAAAAGGAGTAAGGAAACAAGACCTGCGCTGTCCCAAAGGATGGCGCGGGTTTTTTTTATCAATTGTGATTTGCAGGCGTCCTTGTTTTGCTTTCTACAAGGTGGCGTGATATTTTTCATTGCCTTTACGATGAGATCCATATAATTAATTCGAAATTATATTGATAGGGGTAAGGGGCAATTTTTTTGGGCTAAATCGTGGCAGGAAACTCCAGGGAGGAAAAATGAAAAAAATACGACTTGCCTTGATTGCGGGCGGGACTTCAGGTGAGCGTGAGGTGTCGCTGAAGGGAGCTGTCGAGGTGGAAAAGACGCTTGATCCGGAAAAATATAGTGTTACCCGCTATGATCCTGCCACTGATCTGGCACAAATCGCAGTGGATGCCGGGAAAATTGATGCAGCCTTTATCCTTCTGCACGGGCTAAATGGTGAAGACGGTACCATGCAGGGATTTCTTGAACTGTTGAAGATCCCGCATCAGGGGGCCGGGGTGCTCGGCAGTGCGCTGGCCATGGATAAAAATCTCAGCAAGACCCTGTATCAATTGCACGGCTTGCCGGTCGCGCGCTGGGAAATGGCGCTTGTTTCTGATATTGATAATCCCGGCCGGATTTTTAACAGTCTGGGCCTTCCCCTGGTGATCAAGCCGATCCGAGAAGGGTCATCGATTGGTATGTCCATTGTGAAAAAAGAGGATGAATTGCCTGCGGCGCTCAAGAAGGCCTTTCATTATGATAAGGAGGTCATGGTTGAAGCGTTTATTTCGGGACGGGAAATAACCGTGGGCGTTCTTGGAAATGATGAATTGCAGGCCCTGCCGCTTGTGGAGATCATACCGGATGGTCGCTATGATTTTTTTGATTACGAGGCCAAGTACAAAGAGGGAGCCAGCCGGGAAATCTGCCCGGCCGAGGTGAGCGATGCGATCAGGGATAAGGCGCAGCAGTACGGTATAGAGGCGCACAGGGCATTGCAGCTCAGGGGTTACAGCAGGACCGACATGATTATCACAGGTGAAGATCTTGTTCTGCTGGAGACCAATACCATCCCTGGTATGACGCCGACCAGTCTGCTGCCTCGGGCAGCGGCTGCCTATGGTCTGAATTTTTCCGCCTTGCTTGACCGACTGATCGGGCTGTCGCTTGAACCTTGAACCTTGAACGCTTGAATGTTTGAGGCTTGAAGGTTTAAACGCTGAAGCGTTGCTCAAAATAGGGTTCGAGTACCTCGGGTAGTGCAACGGAACCGTCTGGCTGCTGGTAATTTTCCAAAATGGCCAGCAGGGTACGGCCGACCGCCAGTCCCGAGCCATTGAGGGTATGGACCAGGCGGCTCTTTTTTTCACCTTGGGGCCGGTAACGGATACCAGCCCGTCTTGCCTGGTAGTCGAGAAAATTTGAGCAGGAGGAAATCTCCCGGTATGTGTTTTGTCCCGGCAGCCATACCTCGATATCATAGGTTTTGGTAGCGGAAAATCCAAGATCCCCTGAACAGAGCGTCACCACGCGATAAGGCAGGTTAAGCAGCTGCAAGACCTCCTCGGCATCGGCGAGTAGGCTTTCCAGTTCCTCGGCTGAGGTCTCCGGGGTGGTGAATTTAACCATCTCCACCTTGTCAAACTGGTGCTGGCGGATAAGACCACGGGTGTCTTTACCGTAGGAACCAGCCTCTGACCGGAAACAGGGGGTATAAGCGGTATACTTTATCGGCAGTTCGGCCTCGTTCAGGGTCTCGCCACTGAAAATATTGGTCACCGGCACCTCGGCTGTCGGGATCAGCCACAGGTCCCAGTCCTCGATTTTAAACAGATCTTCCTTGAATTTCGGTAGTTGACCGGTGCCGGTCATGGCCTTGGAATTGACCATGAATGGTGGAAGGACCTCAGTGTACCCATGTTTCTGGGTGTGGAGATCCAGAAAAAAATTGATTAACGCCCGCTCAAGCCGGGAGGCAAAGCCCTTAAGCAGGGCAAAGCGGGCGCCGGACAATTTTGCCGAAGTTTCAAAATCCAGGATGCCGAGGGCCTCTCCCACCTCCCAGTGCGGTTTGGGGGTAAAGTCAAATCGTGGCAGTTCGCCCCATTTTTTCAGTTCAACATTATCCGCTTCATCCGTACCCTTGGGGACCGAGTTATGACAGAGGTTTGGGATGGAGAGAACAATCTCGTCAAGCTGTCGTCGAATGTCTGTAAGCTTATTATCAAGTTCTTTTATTCGTGCGGAAACTTCGCGCATCTCCAGGATCAGCGGTTCGGCCTTGCCGTGTTCTCCGGATTTCTTTAAAGGGGCAATCTCTTTGGAAACTGTGTTGCGTCGATTTTTGAGCTGTTCCACCTCGGCTAACAGGGCAAGACGTTTGCCGTCCACATCGGTAAAACGATCAATAAGTTCAGGTCCCATACCCCTGTGCAGGCATTTTTCCCGGACAAGATCAATATGTTCACGAATAAAACGAAGTTCAAGCATGATCTGTTATCTTGTTTAAATTTAAATAAAAAAATTTACATCCCGAAATAGGATCACGAAAAAGAAACAAAAAACGTAGAATAAAAAAACAGTATTCATCCGTGGTCTTCCCGGCGGGTCGGAATTCGCATGCGACCAGTGTATTAACCCGACCATTATCAATGATCACCGATCCAATGTCAATCTTCAATGAGCTTTCAATTGCTTTTCAAGGCATGGTTTGCTACCTTTTTTGCTAACCGGGAAAACCTTAACTTTCAATACAACAAGTATCGATCGTGTACAATAACTTCGTTATTTTTGTCAGCGAGCTGCATAAGTCCGCTCGGAGTCTGCTGATCAGTCTCATGGTGCTTACTGTGCTCTTGTTTATGCTTTCAAGCGGACTGATTTCGACGTTTCAGGAGCATCTCCATGAAAAGCTCTATTTTTTTTCTGTGGCCGGGCCTTTCCTTGCACATGTCAAAGTAGCTTTTTTCGGGGCTCTGTATCTCTTGATGCCGCTGCTTACCTATGTGCTGTGGAAGGCCATGGGAAAACCTTTTGGAGTCAGTGGCAATAGGTTATTCTGGTTTGTGTTTTCAACCTGCCTGCTTTTTTACGGGGGAACTATTTTCTGCTATCTTGTCACCCTGCCGTTCGGCGTGAAGTTTTTGCTGGGTTTTCAGTCTGAAGAGCTGAAGGCTGTTATTTCCATCGGCCGTTTTGTTAATTTTGTCACTATCTTTGTTCTCGCCTTCGGTGTTATCTTTGAACTGCCGGTATTTATGATTTTCAGCAGCGAGGTAGGGTTAATTTCCCGGGCTGCGTTTGAGCGTAATAGACGTTTTGCCGTTCTCGGCATTGCGATTTTAGCGGCAGTGTTGACCCCGACGCCTGATGCTGTAAATATGGCTCTGATGGGAGGTCCTTTGTATTTATTGTATGAGGCAGGGATCTTAATAATTCGTTTGGTGGAACCGGAAACCGGAAACAGGAAACATGAGAGCGGCTGATGCCAGGTGTTTTTTGTCCTGTTTCAATATGCCGGAATCCAATAATATATTGAACAGGAACAATGGACTGTTGCTATCCGAATTCACTGCAGCGGATATTGTTTTCAAGAAGCAGGGCCGTGGTGACCCCGACTGGATTATGCAGACCGCAGGAAGGACTGCGGGCTTTGAGCAGGGCGTATTCGATCTGCTGGGCCCGGGCAATGGCAAGTACCTGTCGCGCCCCCCGGATAAATTCAGCACTGACATCCCGGCCGTTTGCATCAATAATTGCTGCCTGACCGGTTAAAACATCGTGGCCGTCGCCGCCGGCAAAATCAGCCGGTGTTCTCGGTGTGGACAGTCCGCCGAGCTGTTCCGGACAAATGGGAATCCAGTGTTGACCCGCAAGTTGCTCTATGCAGCGTTCATCAGGTTTGCGCTTTCCGTCATAACGGGTGCAAAGCCCCATCAGGCAGGCACTGACAAGGCATCTTTCAGGGAGGTTTTTTATCATGAACAGGGATCACTCATTTTTTGCTGAAGCATTGCATCTTTTTTATATTTTGTTCCCTTTTTTATATTTACCATGACCCGACAGAGGAAAAGTACACTCAGTCTGCAGGAACGCAAACGGCTGCGCCGCATTATCATCCTGGTCGCTCTGACTGCTGTTCTGCTTCTGCTTTTTTTCCCGGGCCGCAGCCTGATGAGCTATTATCGGATGCAAAAACAAGTGTCCATGCTCTCAAGACAAAATGCCTTGCTTGAGCAACGCAACCGTGAGCTGGCAGCGGAGATAAAACGACTGCAGACCGATGATAACTATCTTGAAGAGCTGGCCCGGAAAAAATACGGTTTACTTAAAGACAATGAAACCGTCTATGAGTTTAAATCCGGGCGAAAAAGGAACAAGTAGTCGTTTCTAAGTAACCGGCATAGCTGAACCAAATTTTCAGGATACAGCAACAACTAACGATGAAGACAGAGCGTAACTGCCAGTGTTTCAAAGATGATGGCGTCGTAAAAATTTCGATCTACTGCGCCGTGTGTCCCATGGCGATTCGCAGGCATACTACATGTCTAATTAAGACCCGCTCTAAAACACTACTCCTCGGAGTCTCTGCTGCGCTCCGCTTACCTGTATGTCTTTGTTTTTACTTAGTCATCTTTAAAATTTGTTCGGACTTTTCAAAGATCTCTTTCACATAAAAAGAAAACCTATGAAAATATGCCGGCCTCCCGGGCCGGCAGTTTGTTATGCTCAGGAAAAACCTGATTTTGAAGAGCATCCGGATAGAGCACCGCTTGGAATGGATGGCCTTCCCGAGCCGACTCGGAAGCTGGACGCGGAGATGGTTTTCGCCACGTTCAGGCTCCCGCATTTCGGGCATTTAACAGGTTCCGTGTTGCGTGAAGAGGTGGTGAGCACCTCAAAATGTTTTTTGCAGTCACGGCAGACATATTCATAAATAGGCATAATTTACTCCTTATTTTATAGAGCAACGACCCGGGGAAAAATGCATCGTATTTGACCGGCAGGGCTGGATCAGGTAAATGATCCTGTGAGACTTCGCAATGACAAATCACAACGGCGATACCGCGACGCTGTTATGAAAGTTCACCACTTCGGTATTCAAAATTTTAGGGTTCCGTGCCGGATTATACCATTCATCGAGTCGCTTCGAGTATTGTTTGGGGTCAATTTCTTTCAATTTTTCATGAAATTTTAAAATAAGCATTGAGCAGACAATTGTCAGCAAAAAAAAACATGCAGTCCGGGGCGCAGGAGATAACCGACGGTATTGATCCTGCAACGCTCAGGAAATTGAGTGGCCAGGTTCGAGACCTGCTGAGATTTCATCTCAGTATGGGTATAAGTGTTTATCCTGCAAAAGAAAAATTTCGATCCCTTTTTATTCAAAAAACACCGGCCCCGTCGGCCGTCATGTCAAGATCCTCTACCCGGACAATATCCCAAGCCCCGGCGCCTTTACTTGCGGCTGTTCGGCAGCAGATAGCAGGCTGCGACCAGTGTATGCTGGCGCAAAATCGTCTCGGCCAGGTTTTTGGTCGGGGAGCGGAGAAACCGCAACTCATGGTGGTGGGGGACTGGTCGCATCAGCAGGGATCTTCGTTTTCTGAAGATATTCTTTTCGGGGTCGATGAGGACAGAATGCTTCGACGGATGATTCAAGCCATCGGTCTGTCTGCGGACAAGATCTATGTAGGTAATGCAATCAAATGTTGTCCGCGTGATGGACAACCGGATGCCGCCTGCGCACGTCTGTGTTTTGCCCACCTCAGTCGGGAAATAATGGCCGTAAAACCCTCTCTTCTTCTATCAATGGGCGAGGTGGCGGCAGCCTCGCTTATCGAAGTTTCCGGACCTCTTGTTCGTTTGCGCGGCCGTTTTTATCCCTATCGATATCCGGACGGCACACCGGCAAGGGTCATGCCCACCTTTCACCCCCGTTTTCTTTTGGAAAATCCTGAAATGAAAAAAATGGTCTGGCAGGATTTGCAGATGATACAGCGGCAACTCAATAAATAAGGCCACCGTGAAAAATTGTTTTTCGGAGTCTCGTTCCTCGCTTACCTTGCCCAATCTCCCGAAGTCTCGCAGGCTCACTTATCTCGAGCAGCACCACCCGTTGTGTAGTCAAGCAACACGACTAACGAAAACGCTGAATTTTCAAGGTACCTATGAATGTTCTAGTTTTTGAAAGATTCGACCGGCAATCGTCCCCGGCTGGACCGTACGGTTAAATATTGCGGCAGGTTTTTTTTTATGGCTGGCCTGGAAAGAAAAAATGTGATAGCGTGATTCGCTTTTTTCAATCGACCAACGGACTCAAAGGAGAATATATGGCTGTTTATGAGATTACCCATCCCCTGATTAGGCATAAGCTCGGGTTATTGCGAGAAAAAAATATTTCCACCAAGGATTTTCGTGATCTTGCCGCCGAGGTTGGTATGCTGTTGACGTATGAGGCCACCCGTGATCTGCCGGCGGAAATGGTAACCATTGACTGCTGGTCCGGACCGGTCAAGGTGGAACGGATCAAGGGAAAGAAAATTACCATTGTTCCGATTCTTCGTGCTGGAATCGGCATGATGGACGGGGTGCTGCAGGCTATTCCGAGTGCCAAGGTATCGGTGGTGGGTCTGTATCGAAATGAGGAGACTCTGGAGCCGGTGACATACTTTGAAAAACTGGTGCAGGACATTGATCAGCGCAAGGCTATGATTCTTGATCCCATGCTGGCCACCGGCGGTACCCTGGTTGCCACGGTTGATATGCTGAAACGGGCAGGATGCCGTAATATCATAGGGATTTTTCTTGTCGCGGCGCCAGAGGGCATTGAAAGAATGGGAAAAAAACATCCTGATGTTGATATCTATGTGGCTGCCATTGATGATCATCTTAATGGAGACGGGTATATATTACCCGGTCTCGGAGATGCCGGGGACAAGATTTTTGGAACAAAGTAGGACAATCCCCATTTGGAAGGCGGGCAAAGCATACACGTAAATGGGAGAGATCATGGCAACCGAGACTGAGACGATAAATTTTTTTCGGCAGGCCCTTATCGGCATGCAGATGCTTTGTGTGGCTTTCGGCGCCCTGGTCCTGGTGCCGATCCTGACCGGGTTAAGCCCCAGTGTTGCCCTGTTTACCGCCGGTGTCGGTACCCTGATTTTTCAGGTCGTCACCGGAAGAAAGGTGCCGATCTTTCTGGCCTCTTCGTTTGCCTTCATCGCCCCCATTATTTATGGCGTCCAAACCTGGGGCATTCCGGCAACGCTTTCCGGGCTCCTTGCCGCCGGTCTTGTCTACCTTGTTCTCTCCGGATTAATTGTCTTAAGGGGCCGTTCGATTGTAAAAAAAATATTACCGCCGGTTGTGGTCGGGCCGGTAATTATGGTCATCGGGCTGAATCTGGCACCGGTGGCCGTGCATCTTGCCACGGGCAAAACCGGTGACGGCACAGCCGTGCTGGTGGCCCAGGGTCCTGCCCTGTTGATCGCCTTTGTCTCGCTTGTTGTGACTGTTTTTTCCGTATTGCTTGGAAAAGGCATGGTTCGGCTGCTTGCTATTCTTATCGGCATCGGCGCCGGTTACATCGTTTCTCTGTTTTTCGGGCTTATTGATTTTACACCGGTTCTCAAAGCACCATTTTTTTCAATACCCGAATTTGTCTTCCCGAAGCTCAACTGGCAGGCTGTTCTTTTTATTGTCCCGGTGGCAATTGCTCCTGCCATTGAGCATGTCGGCGATATGCTGGCGATAAGCCATGTTGTCGGCAAGGATTTTCTGGAAGAACCCGGACTGCACCGAACGCTTCTTGGAGATGGTCTTGCCACTTCCTTTGCCTCCATGGTCGGCGGACCCCCGAATACAACCTATTCCGAAGTAACCGGGGCCGTAACTCTGACCCGTGCTTTTAATCCGGCAATTATGACCTGGGCCGCCTTGACGGCCATAGTTCTTTCTTTCTCAGGAACCTTGGGTGCTCTGCTCGGAACCATCCCCACCCCGGTCATGGGTGGAATCATGACTCTGCTGTTTGGCACTATTGCGACCATTGGCATGAATACCCTGGTTCGGAAGGGTACGGATCTTGGCCAGCCGAGAAACATGGTCATTGTTTCACTGATCCTGGTATTCGGCATTGGCGATATGGCGCTCGGGTATGCCGGTTTTATGGTTCGCGGCATCGGTCTGGCTGCCATTGTCGGGGTGGTGCTTAATTTGCTCCTGCCCCGAAAGATTATTGCTGATGACAGGTGATTGTGTATTTTGCAAACAGCTTTATGCGGCCCTTTGTTTTTGCTGCCGCGAAACAAATTTTTGTATTTACGGCTAAAAAGTTCAAAAAATTGTATTGGTTTTTTTGGTTGAAATGCGTTATAGTTTAAATACGGTGAAAAGGTTTTTTAAGGAACTCTGTTTTCAGGTTTGCGGTATATGAAAAATCGCTCCATATTATTTTTCCTCCTGTTGGTTACGGGGATGTTGACCACCGGTAGTCCACTGATGGCAGAGAGTGAACTGCCCCTGTGGGATGGCGCCGTGAATCGACTGTTAGCTGCAGGGTTATATGGAATTGACACAAATGATACGCCGTCCATGGCCCTGCGGGTCGAAACTACCGGAGATATGTATAAAGGACTGGCGGCGGACAAGGCCAGGCTGAACGGGCAGAGCATAACCTTTTCCTATGAAGGTTCGTCCGGACTACTTGGATTTTCCGCAGGCTATATTTATACATCCGGGGCTGATGAGGGTAATCTCGGTTCGGTTTATCTCGGTCTTGATGATCCCATGGGCTTCAATGCCTATGAGACCGGCAGGTCATGGTACCTTGCCCTTGATATTTCAACATCATATCAACCACATGATGATGTCGTTCTCGGGCTGTCGGGGAAAACCATGCTGATGGATGATCCGTATAGTTTTCAGGATGGCCGGATCTTTTCCTTTCTTTTGAATATGCCGGTATCATACAAGAAATACATAACAATTACCCCAGAGTTGCAATGGTCCCGCACCCTTCCGGGACAATATCAGCCACGTCTTGATAGCGGAGGAGTTCAGAATCAGGGTGCTGATACAAAGGATGTAATCTACGGCGGTGTTTCCATCAGTTTTTCTTATTGAGGTGATGTTTTCCGACGACACTTGCATCCCAACGGTTTTCATTTAATGATAACCTCGTAAAAAGTCAGAATCTTTTTTTAAGATGGCTAAGTAAAAACACAGATATACAGATAAGCGTAGACTCCGAGGAATAATGTTCCAGGGCGGGTTTTAATTAGACATGGAGTATGCCTACGAATCGCCCTGGGACACACGACGTAGCAGATCGAAGTTTTTACGACGCCATCATTTAATTTATAGCGCCAAAAAATCATTTCATTTCTTTTCTTCCCTCGCTGTTCCCTGTATACTCCTGCACCTGAAACCTGCGCGAGGAGGCATTTTCCAGTGTTACCCTTTTGATCGCATGTCTTCCTGTTTTCATGCCTAAGTATCAACAAATTCTTTTGCTGGTCTCAACCGGCGTATTCATGTCAACCATGGACAGTTCCATGGTGAACGTGGCCCTGCCTACCTTGATGAGGGTGTTTGCAAGTTCTCTTGCAGCGACCGAATGGGTGGTCCTTATCTATCTGCTGACTATCACTGTCAGTCTTCTTTTTTGGGGCTACTTTTCAAGTCGAATCGGCCAGGGTCTTCTCTATACCCGTGGACTTCTTATTTTTTCCATCGGTTCGCTGTGCTGTTCCCTGGCTCCATCCATATTTATGCTTATCTTCTTTCGTTTTGTTCAGGCAATTGGCGCGTCCATGATGATGGCCATGGGGCCGGCCCTGATTAAAAGCAGTTTCCCAGAAGGACGGTTGGGGCAGGGACTGGGAATGATAGGTATTGCCACCTCTCTGGGTTTAATGACCGGCCCGGCTGTCAGTGGAGTGCTGTTGCGCTGGTCCCACTGGCGGTTTATTTTTCTTGTAACGGTGCCGGTGGGATTGTTGGTGTATTTTGCCTTCCGGAATATACTCGCGGCTATCGGCGGTCCGATAAAAAGGGGGACGGGTGATGGGAGAAGAGGGTTTGACCTCCCGGGCGGTCTGCTGTATGCGGGTGCTGTTATTATAACGATCCTCCTGCTTGCCCATGCCACCAAAACCTGTTGTCAGGCGAATTGGCATGGATGGCCGCTGTATCGTGCGCTTGTTGTGCTGCTGGTCTGGCTTTTTTTCATTGTTCATGAGCTAAGGAAAAAACACCCCTTGTTTCCCGTGTCACTTTTTCGGAATCGTTTTTATGCCATGGCCATGGTGAGCGCCATGCTTTCGTTCACCGTTTTATTTTTCGTCCTGCTGCTTATGCCTTTTTATCTCAGCTCGGTGCGTAGATTTCCACCTGATCAGGTGGGTTATTTTATGATGGCCGTGCCGCTTTGTGTTTTTTTTGTCGCTCCACTTGCCGGTAGGCTGCATGATATAATCGGTGCCAGAATCATTGCCAGCGTGGGCCTTGCATGCTGCCTGATCAGCCTCCTGTTCCTGACCCGGCTTTCCGTTGCGTCTTCAGGCCTGTTTATCGTGTCCGCTCTCGCTCTGCTTGGTTTCGGGCAGGCCATGTTTCTTGCTCCAAATTCTGCGGCCGCCCTGGCCGGGGTTCCTCATGAAGAAAGCGGCATTACTTCAAGCCTGCTGGCTACAAGTCGTAATATGGGTATGCTGTTAGGAACAGCCCTGGCCGGGTTTGTTTTTGCCCGGGTTTATGGGCAGTTGACCGGCGGTATGGATATAAAGGATTTTACCTCCGGGCAGACAGCCCAGTTTATACAGGCACTGCAACAGACATTTAAGACCGGAGCATTGCTTGGCGTGTTGGCCGTATCGGCCTCCTGGCTCCGGGGGCGACCAGGTAAGACAAACTGAAGAACGGAAAATAAAGAAAGCGTACTTCGGGAAAATAGGACTTGTTCCCATTGATGAAGAATTGATGGCGTCGTAAAAACTTCGATCTATGGCGTCCTGTGTCGGGATGACTCAAGACATACTCCTTGTCTAATCGTGACCCATCCCGGCACACTGCTCTTAGGAGTCACCCCTTTGGGGTGCTTACCCGGAGTCTCGCAGGCTCGCTTACCTGTATATCTGTGTTTTGTACTTAGCCATCTTTTGGTAAGTTGTGACTTTTACGAGTTCATCAAGAATTAAAAAACTATTGCTCCGGCGCAGGCAATTGAACAATGACCCTGGTGCCGCCGGATTCCCGGCGGTGGATGGATAATGTTCCGCCATGGTCTGTGATAATGCGTTTGACAAGGGTCAGGCCCATGCCGGTGCCGAATGTCTTGGTTGTGAAAAAGGGATCAGTGGCAAGGGCAAGGTTGGCATCAGCTATACCCGGCCCGGTATCTGTAATGACGACCATGATCGCGTTCTGGGAATGCTCGGCGCTGATGACCAGCTCACCGCCGTCGGGCATGGATTCGATGCTGTTGCGAATGAGATGAACAAATGCCTGGTGCATGAGTTTTCTGTCAAGCTGGAGCGTCGGTGCAGGTTCCGGCAGTACAAGCCGGTACCTGATGTTCTGTTTCTGCATGGCCGGGTAGTAGAGCATGAGTGACTTGCCCAGAAGATCATACAGGGCGACTGGTTCTTTTTCAGGCTGTACCGTCTCGACAAAGTTGAATAAATCCTCAAGTGTCGTCTCGATCTTGACGACCTCGCTGGTCATCATGTTGAGGAATTTCAGCCGGTTGGGATCATCTGTTTTTCTGGCAAGAAGTCGTGCGGTTCCGCCGATGGAGGTGACGGGGTTGCGAATTTTATGGGCAAGCTGGGCGGCCATATGGCCGACGGCCGAATAGCGTTCGGCCTCGACAAGCAGGTCCCTGTTTTGCTCGAGTTCCCGGGTGACGGCTTCAAGCTGCTGAATTTTTGTTTCCATGGCCATGTAGAGATGGCAGTGCTCAATGGCGAGACTGGCCTGGGAGGCAAAACTTTCCAGCTCATGAATGAGCGTTTCGGTTATCGGTTTTTCCGTGACAAAGTGATCGGCGATGATGACTCCAAGAGAACGACGGGGCGAATAGAGCGGTATCACGACAAAGGATTCTTCCTCAAGCAGGCCGATCAGTTCGGGCGGCACTGGCCACGGGCTCTGCCCGTTGACAACATTGATGGATTTCCGTTCACGGGCGGCGCGGATGAGGATGTGTTTATTCTGGTCGGCCTTGACATACAACGCCTTGACAATGTGGTTGACCTCGGAGTCATCGCTGAAATTGTGTTCTCTGATGTTAGTTAGAAGGTCGGAAAATCCAAGTTTTTTCGTCTCGATATCATGCCATATCCTTCCTCCCTCCTCCCTGCGCCCCGGGCCGATGGCCAGCTTGCCGACAAGTGCCTCCTCTTGTTCGTCAAAGAGGGCTAAAAAGGCGCGGTTAAAACGGAGGCCCTGCTCGGCGGTAATACCGACCAGGATGGCCTGTAAAATTTCATCCAGATCGGTCATGCTTAGGTAAGCGGTATTCATCTGCAGGGTAAGCTCATGCAGCAGCTGGTTGCGAAACCGGGCCTGTTCAATTTGTTTTTGATAGAGCCGGTTGTTGATGGTCAGTTGGCGTTTTTCCAGAATTTGATGAAGGGTACCGAGTAATTCGGGAAATTTGATCGGCTTGGTCAGGTAGTCGTCGGCGCCCCGGCGGATGCAGTCAAGAGCGGTCTGCAGATCGGTCACGGCCGTAAGCATGATAATGGCAATGTCCGGGTCCTCTTTTTTTAACTCCGGCAGCAGCTCAACGCCATCGGCATCCGGCAGGCCGATATCAAGAAGAATCAGCGCAATATCATGGTTGGCAACTTTCTGCCGCAGCTCAGCCGCTGAATCTGCGGTAAGCGTGGAAAATCCCTGCTCTTCAAGGAAGTCCCGCAGAAGAATAACGATATCGGGATAGTCGTCAACGATGAGAATTTTTTCGTCCCGGGCAAGTATGGTCTTCTCCCCGGAGGAGGTTGGCGCCTGTGTATATTGAGAATCAGCCATCTGTTCCTGTGGCTCTTGTTACCTTGGGGATCCGGAAGAAAATAATTATCCCATCCTGTTTGTCTTTTGCTCCAGCTTCTTGGTTGTGAGAAGGGCTACATATCATCAATATGCTTCCCTTCTCACGCCTTGAATTTGAAGTAAAATCCGGCGCATTATGGAATAATTATTTTTCTTCTGTGTCCCTTAAATTGCAAAGAATAATTCCTGCTTCTTTTCACTTTTGTTCTACTCCCGAAAAAACATTGTGTCAAGCGCATGCATAAGTCAATCTCGGATTGCCTGCAGGGCCGCGGCATGGTAAGGACAGGAGAGAAAGCCGCGCAAAAAGGACATGTAAAACCCCGGAGCAGAGTTGAATCCATGCAGCAATTGATTGAGCAGCGAAAAGATGGAACCGTCAGTGACACGGAATTGCTTCAGGTTATGGCTGATTTCCTGGATATGGGCCATGTGGAAAACATCGTGGCCATGTATAAACAGGAACCGCGATATTATGAATGGACGGGAAAGTTGTTGACCGATGAGCGGTTTGCCGTCCGTCTTGGAGTTGCCGTTCTTTTCGAATATCTTGTGGCAGAGCGTCCCGGTGAGGTAGCACTTGCCGTGCCCTCTCTCGTACGCCAGCTGGAAAACTCTGAAAGCTGGGTTCGGGGAGAGGCCCTCAATGTACTGGGAATTATCGGTGGTGAGAAGGTCATGGCCGTGGTGAATAAGATGACCGGAGACCCCGATGACCAGGTTGTCGAGATTGCCCGTGATATCTTGCTCCAGGCCGGGCGGGGTTATTAATATCATGCGGGATGTTTTCGGATCGGAGGGCGTTCTTGCGCAACATTTAAAGGGATATGAATCGCGTCCCGGTCAGCAGGAGATGGCGGCTGCCATCAGTGCGTTGCTGCATTCCCGGGAGGAAACGGACGACGACAATCCCGTGCCGGCGGATTCGCTTGTGGTGGAGGCGGAAACCGGACTCGGCAAAACCCTTGCCTATCTCGTACCGGCGGTTCTCACAGGACGACGAGTGGTTATCTCCACCAATACCCGAAACCTGCAGGACCAGATTCTTGAGCGGGAAATTCCGTTTATCAAGGAATATATCGATCCGGATCTGAAGGCGACCTGCGTCAAGGGCAGGCAGAATTATCTCTGCCTGTACCGCTGGCATCAGATGGTTTCCACAGGTCAGGGTGAACTCTTTGATGATTCGGCATCAAAGAGGCTTGCAGACTGGATCCGGCAGACAACATTTGGAGACCGGGTTGAGCTTGACTGGCTGCCCTCACAGTCGCCGCTCTGGCAGATGATTTGCTGTCAGTCGCATTTTTGTCTTGGCACGGATTGTCCCGACGGTCATCATTGTTTTTTAAACCGTTTGCGCCGGGAGGCGGCCACGAGTAGGCTGCTTGTGGTCAACCATCATCTGTTGTTTTCCGATCTCGCCGTTCGTCGGGGAGGATATGGCGAGGTTCTTCCCCGCTATGAGGCGATTATTTTCGATGAGGCGCATCATGTTGAAAAAGTGGCGACCCAGTTTTTTGGTCGTTCGTTTTCCAGGTATCAGGTCCGGGATCTTGCCGGAGATCTTGAACGAAGCGCGCTTTCCGAGTTGGGCCGGAAACAGAGGAAAGAGTTCCTGCAAAAAATCCATGCCCTTTCAGGAAAGATGGAGCAGTTTGCGGCGCTTTTTCCTGTAGAACGGGGACGTTTTCCACTTCGGGATATTTGGGCCACTGATACAGGGCTGATGGAAAAACGTGATGAACTGCTGCGGGCCTTTGATCAACTTGCTGATCAATTAGAATCGGCGAGCGGGGGACGTGAACCCTGGGCGCAATACAGGGTTCGCTGCCTGGAACTGCAGGCTGAACTGGCCTTTATTACCGCTGAGGCTTTTGATGATCTGCCCGAAGAAGAGAATCGATATATCCACTGGTTTGAGCGTCGGGAAAAAAATATAGTTCTTTCGGCCACGCCTGTTGATGTTGCCGAGGAGTTACAGAAAACGCTTTTTTCTTCAGTGGCCGCCTGTGTGTTTACATCGGCCACCCTGACCACGGGCGGGGATTTCAGTTATTTTTTTAAACGGTTGGGACTGCCCGAGGAGACTTGCTCTTTGTCCTTTCCTTCACCTTTTGATTATGCCGATCGCACCCTGCTCTATATTCCGGATGCTGATTTTCCGGAACCGACAGGTACAGGCTATCAGCAGGCTCTGCACGGGCGGATACAGTCACTGATTAAGGCTGCCGGTGGCAGGGCTCTGGTTCTCTTTACCTCATTTAAAGCTATGGACGCTGCCCGGCATGCTCTTAAAGATTCTCTTGGGTTTCCTCTCCTTTGCCAGGGAACGGCGCCCAGACATGAATTGCTGCGCAGGTTTTCCGAGGATATAGGGTCGGTTCTTTTTGCGGTTGCCAGTTTCTGGGAGGGCGTGGATATCGCCGGCGAAAGTTTGAGCCTTATCATAATAGATAAATTACCATTTGAAGTCCCCACCGACCCTGTTATTATGGCCCGCATGAGTAGAATTAAGGCAGGGGGAGGAAATCCGTTTTATGAATTTCAGGTGCCAAGAGCTATTCTGTCCCTGCGTCAGGGAGTCGGTCGCCTGATGCGAAGCTCCGGGGATCGGGGTGTAATAGCCGTCCTTGATGCGCGTTTGTTCAGTAAGAACTATGGTAAACGTTTTTTAGGCAGCCTGCCGCCAAGTCCGCTTGTCCGGGATTTACAGGCAGTGAAATCTTTTTTTATTCAGGAATGTGATGACAATCAGTAAAGAGAGTCAGGGGCGTTTACGAGAGGTTGCAGCCCGGGTCGCCGCCGACGTGGAAGAAGCCATGCGCAGCGATATCAAACGCGCACTACGGAGGTGCGATCCCCTGCTCACGGAAGTGCTTGAATACGCATTGTTTGGAGGAGGTAAACGTATCCGGCCCCTGCTGACCGTTTTATCCTCATCCATCTGCGGCCGAAGGGATGAGGAACTGTACCTGCTTTCTGCGGCCCTGGAGTACCTGCATGTAGCCACCCTGATCCATGATGATGTTATTGATCACGCCCGTACCCGCCGTGGCCGGGAGTCTGTACGAAATAAATACGGCATGGCTGTGGCAATCCTGGCCGGAGATTGGCTGCATGCCCGTTCCATGCATTTAATCGGTCAGATAACCGGACCGGAGGGCCTTTCGGCCTTCTGCCGGGCGACCGGGGCCATGGTTGATGGTGAATATCTGCAGCTTCGGCATGCTGGAAATATCGAAATGAAGGAAGAGGACTATTTTGCAATCATCGGGCGGAAAACCGCCAGCCTGATTTCTTCAACCTGTGTGCTTGGCGCCATGTTTGCCGGTGGCACGCAGGAGCAGCAACAGTCCCTGGGACGATATGGTGAGAAGGTGGGCGTGGCCTTTCAGGTCGTGGATGATTTGCTTGATTATCTTGGCGATCAGCAGCAGACCGGGAAAAAGGTGGGGAATGATTTTATCGAAGGCAAGATTACCCTGCCGCTTATTGTCGCTCTTAAACAGGCAGATGCGAAGGAGCATGGTGAATTGACTGCTCTTCTTTCCGGGGACAGATCCGGACCGAATGCCTGTGAGCATTTACGCGTTCTGCTGGATCGGTTGGGCGGATTTCGGTTTGCCAGGCAACATGCGGAATTTCTTGTCGGCCAGGCCGTGGATTCCTTGCAGATATTTGTCCCGGATGGAGATAGTGAAAGTTATGAGCTGTTGGTTGCGATAGCCGGTTATATTCTGGCAAGAGAACACTAAATGATTATGAAATTTATCAAAAAATCGTCGGCGAAGTATTGCCGATCAGGGCTATTTTTATTTTTTTGTTGCGGCTGTGACCTGAAAAATTTGATTAAGCCCCGCTGGTTACAAAATATCTTTTCTTGTTCTGTTTTCGTTGTTGCCCTGTTGCTCATTGTCGTAGCATTACCTTCCTGCCGTTTTCTTCCTCAAAAGGAAGGCGCGCGGGAGAGAGAACAACTCCCCAGGATTACGCAGAAGCAGGCCGAGCGGAAAATTGTCTTTGAGGAACCGGATATTCCCGAGCCGCAGGAGACTGTTATTACCGGCAAGGAAAAGATGTCTGTCTCTTCTTCAGCGGTAAAAGGCCGACGGCCTAAGGTGGCTATTATTATTGATGATATGGGCTATCATCAGCAAATAGGCCGCCGCCTGCTGGCGCTTGATTTGAATCTGACTTTTTCCTTTCTTCCCGGAGCGCCTTTTACCCTGAAGCAGGAAAACCAGGCCTGGGAACAGGGACGTGATGTTATGCTGCATATGCCCATGGAGGCAAGGAGTGCAGTTTGGAACCCCGGACCAGGCGCCCTGTATTTAAAATTTTCTCCGGAAAAAATAAGGGCCATGGTGGCAAAAGACCTGGCGGCGGTTCCGCATGCGATCGGTTCTAATAACCATATGGGGTCGCGCTTCACCGAAGATCGGGCCGCCATGCATGAAGTGCTTGCGGTTCTGAAAAAACGAGGACTTTTTTTCATTGATTCATATACCACGGCCCGATCAACAGGGCTTGACGAGGCCCGGAAGATGTCTATTCCTGCTGCTCGCCGGCATGTTTTTCTTGATAATGTCCAGGACCGGGAAAAAATATGCCGTCAACTGGATAAGCTGGTTGCTTTGGCTGAGAAAAAGGGTTGGGCCATTGGTATCGGCCATCCGCACACGGCGACATTAAACGCTCTTGGCAGCTGCGGCAGACAACTCGGCGGGAGTGTGGAAGTGGTCGGTGTGCATACACTGGTCAGGTAAGGGACTGTAAGGAAATAAGTGTAACAATTTTGCGCAGAAATTTTGTTCATTTTCAAGGCGCGTAATGAGTTGCATAGTCTCTTCTATTCAGCTC
>JANTGH010000032.1 GCA_024763055.1 Desulfobulbaceae bacterium | reverse complement strand
TATTTTATTTAAAGTTAATGAAACAGTTTATCCTTTTTAAGGAGTCGTTGACATGAATCGTGATGTATATCAAGAGCCTTTGGTCAGCCGATACACGAGTGCGGAGATGCAGAAACTATTTTCCGAGCGTTTTAAGTTCACGAGCTGGAGGCGTTGTTGGGTTGCTCTTGCCGAGGCACAGCATGAGCTTGGCTTAGAGCTTGTTACCAGGGCAATGATTGATGAGCTCAAAAGCCATGTTGATGACATTGATTTCGAAGTTGCCGCGGCCAAAGAAAAACAGATCCGCCACGATGTCATGGCCCACGTTTATGCATATGGCCTGCAATGCCCGCAGGCTGAAGCTGTTATCCATCTTGGCGCCACTTCACAGTTTGTGGTCTGCAACACTGATCTGATTATTCAGAAAAAGGCATTGAAGCTTATCAAAAAAGCGCTGGTCAATGTTATTGCCAACCTTTTTCGGTTCTGCAGTAAATACAAAAACTTGGCAACGCTTGGCTTTACTCATTACCAACCAGCCCAGCCCACCACGGTCGGCAAACGCAATACACTCTATATCCAGGATTTGCTTATGGATCTTGATTATATAGAAATCCTGGAACAACAGGTAAAGGCACGCGGTGCTAAAGGGACAGTTGGTACTCAGGCAACGTTTTTAGAGCTCTTCCATGGAGATCATGCCAAGGTCAGAGAGCTTGACAGGCTGGTTTCAAAAAAACTCGGTTTTGACCGGGTCTTTCCGGTCACAGGCCAGACCTATCCACGAAAACTCGACATGAAAACCTCTGAAACTCTTGCTGGAATCGGTGAATCCGCCCATAAGTTCGCTGTTGATTTACGCCTGCTCTCCAATCTCAAGGTCCAGGAAGAACCCTTTGCAAAAGAACAAGTCGGCAGTTCGGCCATGGCCTACAAAAGAAATCCCATGCGATCCGAGCGCATGACAGGTCTCGCCCGCAAACTCATGGGGCTACCTGCAAACTTTGCCGCTACAGCCGCCAATCAGTGGTTTGAAAGAACTCTTGATGATTCAGCTATAAGGCGCATGGATATGGCCCAGGCCTTTCTTTTGACCGACGCTATATTAAAGCTCTATATGAACATTACCAGTGACATTGTTGTTTATCCGAAACAAATAGAAAGATATCTCCGTGCTGAACTTCCATTTATGGCTACGGAAAAGATCTTGATGGCCTGTGTTGAACAAGGGCAAAGTCGACAGAAAGTGCACGAAGTTATCCGGGAGCATTCCGTTGCTGCTGGTCTTGCGGTCAAAGAACAGGGCAAAGAAAATGATCTGTTGCTCAGGCTGGCCAATGACAGTGCCATACCCTTCACCCTTGGTGAGCTTGAAGCAATGATCGGTAACTATCACGAATTTACAGGACGTGCTGCAGAACAAACCGATGAATTTTTGAATGAGATTGTTTCGCCTATACTTGATCGATACAAAAATCTTGTCGGTAATATTGATGCATCACTTAAAGTATAGGTTGCACCATACTATTTAACCGTGAATGATCGGATTGTAGAATATTTTTTCAGAATAAATCCTCAAAAAATAAGCCTTTTTCGCTTTCTCCTGGAAGGCCATGCTGGTGTAGCCACATTATCAACAGTTGAGGCAAAACAGGGCTTGGTAAAAACCCTTGTTCCTGTTTCCAGACTTCCTGAATTCTGGCCCTTGATGACTGATATCTCCGGGACGCTCAAAAGTTAATCCGTTAATTTAAGTGTCCATCTTATATGACTGAAAATAAGAATTTTTAACTTATCGTCTCATGACCAGGAAAGTATATATTAAAACCTTTGGCTGTCAGATGAACGAACGTGATTCTGAAATTATGCAGCATCTTCTTGCTGTCAGTGGCTATACAGCTTGTTCTGACATGAAAAGCGCGGACCTGGTCCTTTTAAACACATGCTCGATTCGGGCCAAGGCTGAACAAAAAGTTTTCAGTCTCCTTGGTCAACTCAGACTACAAAAGAAACAACAACCCGGTTTGCGCGTTGGTGTTGCTGGCTGTGTTGCTCAACAGGAAGGCAAGGAAATATTCAAGCGCATGCCCCATGTTGATCTTGTCGTTGGTACTCAGCAGTTTTATCAGCTCCCTGAAATGCTGATGCGTCTTGACGCAGGTGAAACCTCCAGGGAAATTGCCTGTGAGATGGAACGTTCATTTACCATTCCGCCATTTCAGAATTTGATCGGCGCCGTGCCACAAAAACAGCAACCGCCCTGCCCTGCTTTGCCGCAATCTGATAAAGCAAGAAGAAGTGAATTTAAAAAATTTGTCACTATCATGCAGGGATGTAATAATTACTGCAGCTACTGCGTAGTTCCGCTTACCAGAGGCAGGGAAATCAGCAGGCCAATGTCGGATATCCTTGAAGAAGTTGCTATCCTTGCCAACCAGGGAGTCAAGGAGATCACCCTGCTTGGCCAGAATGTCAACTCGTATGGCTGTACCAATTCCATTGCCGATAAACCTAACGGATTTGCAGATCTTGTACGGTTGGTCGCTGAAATTCCCGGCATATCAAGGATACGTTTTACCTCGTCAAATCCACAGGATTTATCCGTGGACCTCATGCAATGCTTTAAAGATCTTGATACTCTCTGTCCTCATTTCCATTTACCGGTTCAGTCGGGGTCCAATGCAGTGCTTGCAAAAATGAATCGAAAATACACCCGTGAGCTGTATCTTGAAAAAGTGGAAAATCTGCGTTCATTCTGCCCTGAAATCGCCATTTCAACCGATATTATTGTCGGCTTTCCCGGTGAAACGGATCAGGACTTTGAGCAGACCATGGTCCTCCTTGAAACCGTCCGTTTTCACGGCTCTTTTTCCTTTAAATATTCAGATCGGCCCAACACCAGATCTGAAGCTTTTCCTGACAAAGTGGATGAGGCTATAAAAGGGAAAAGATTGCAGCGATTCCAGCAACGTCAGGATCAGATCAGCCTTCAACGCAACCAAGAGATGGTAGGCAGGACCATCAATGTCATGGTGGAGCGCAATGAGGCCGGCACAGTTCAGGCCAGGACCGGCAGCAACCACATTGTTCATTTTATATACCCTGGTCGGTTGCTCCCTGGAGATATACTGGATGTGCGCCTTACCCGCGCTGGTAAACATTCGCTTCAGGGAGAAGTGGTATAAAGTAATTAAAGTCTAATCTGTTACTTTATATATTAAACGCATCAAGTTGTAATATTGTTTTATATAAAAGTCGAAATGAATTACCCCACCACTTGCGGCGGGGTAGTAAATATGAACTACCCGATAAAAAATGACACTTGCGATTTTTGATCTTGATAATACGCTGCTCTCTGGTGACAGTGACTATAGCTGGGGAAAATTTCTTGTTGACAACCAGCTTGTTGACAGAGATTTTTACGAACAGGCCAATGAGAGATTTTTTCAGGATTACCAGCGGGGAATACTAAATATCTACGAATTTTCCGCCTTCAGTTTCCAGCCGCTTGCCGATCGCAGCATGGAAGAGCTGAACAGGCTGCATGCCCGGTTCATGCAAGAGGTTGTCCGCCCCATGATAGGCGAAAAGGCAAAAAACCTTGTTGAGCAGCACCGCAGCCGGGGACATGTTCTTCTGGTCATCACGGCCACCAACTCCTTTATCACCCGGCCCATTGTCCAGGCATTCGGCATTGACAACCTGCTGGCAACAGAACCAAAAATTGTAAATGGGAGGTATACAACCGAGATTGACGGTATTCCCTGCTTTAAGGAAGGTAAGGTTGAACGGCTGGAGCAATGGCTTCGGGCAAGCAGCCTTTCGCTGACCGGCTCCTGGTTTTACACCGACTCAGTCAATGACCGCGCCCTGCTGGAAAAGGTGGAACATCCGGTCGCTGTTGATGCTGACGAACAGTTGACTGTTCTTGCGCGGGATAAGGGTTGGAAAATTATTTCTTTGCGGGATTAACGTGGAAGTGAAAAATACATGTATCATATCATGTATTGATGGCATACAGGCAATCTTTAAACGCTGCTTCAGAGTATTATTCTATATAACCAGCATGGCTGGACCATTTTTTTAACGTTACCGCCACAACCAATAATGAAAATAGCCCGGAGCAATAACACCTCGCGGGCGATTTTCGGATAAAGAGTGCCTGAAAATTCGTTTACTCTTCATCCGTCATTGTTGGTAACAGGAAAAATGGAGACGTCGTAAACTCAAGGTATTGATTTCATATCTTATTTAAAGTACAATAAAAAATGCTGTAAAGATAAAGATCAATACAATACCATTTTTTTTTGAGAATGGTGTGCCAACTAATCTCATCTCAAAAGAAACAATTATCCAAATGCAGATCAAACTGTTTGTAACGGATCGCTGGACTTGTAGAAAAAATTTTATTCAAATAGGATTTTTTTTTATCTTAACCTGGATCCAAATCATTTTTCCGTCCATTGGCAGAAGTGCAAATTGTACAGAATCAGTTGGCAGAATGGTTTCCATCCAAGGACAAGTTCAGGTTCGGCACGGTAATCAAACAGGCTGGAATTCTCTAAAATTAGGCGAAATAATCTGCCCGGGTGACATTCTCAGAGCCGGCAATAACAGTCGCGCAGCTGTTGCCTTAAACAATGAATCCGTTCTTCGTATTAACCAGAACAGCACCCTCTTTTTTTCCCGGCAACAGAAGAAACAACCCATCGTACTGAAAATACTGCACGGGATTATCCATATTTTTAATCACCGCTCAAGGGCATTAAAAGTCATTACCCCTTTTGTCAATGGAGCGGTTGAAGGCACTGAATTTCAGGTCCAGGTTGGCGACAACCAAGCATTTATAAACGTTTTTAAAGGTCTTGTGGTCGCCTCAAACGACCATGGCAGGCTCGATATCTCCAGCGGTCAGGCTATAATCGCCCGAAAAAACAGAGCGCCCAAATACGTGACTGTTGTCAAACCGCTTGATGCAACATCCTGGACGCTCTATTATCCAAAAATCATCCTGCCTTCAAAAGAACCCTCCAATAAAAATTCCATCGCCGCACTTATAACAACTGCGGCTGATCAACTTGCCCTGGGACAGGTCAACAAGGCAAAAATCAATCTCAGCAAAGTCCTGCTCAAGCAACCGGATAACGGCGATGCCCTGGCCTTGCGGGCAATCATCATGGTTGCGCAAAATAATAAAGAAGCAGCCCTTTCCCTTGCCACACAAGCCATAAAGAGGAGCCCGCATTCTCCAGCAGCCATTCTTGCGCTTTCTTATGCCTTTCAGGCCGAATTTAACATTGATGACGCCTTGACTGTTCTGCAGAAAGGTTCATCTTTTAATCCCGATAATGCTCTTATCAAGGCTAGGCTGGCAGAGCTCCTGCTCTCTGTCGGCAATCTGAAAAATGCCCTGCAGGCAGCCCGGTTAGCTGTTGCCCTTAATCCTGATATCGGCAGGACCCAGACAGTACTCGGCTTTTCCTATCTTGCGCAAATGGCTACAGATCAGGCCCGGTCGACATTTGAGCGTGCCATTGCCCTTGACCAGGCCATGCCCCTTGCCCGCCTGGGCCTTGGCCTGGCCGAAATCCGTGCAGGGAATCTGGAAAAAGGACGAAACGATATAGAAATAGCTGCAGCTCTTGATCCGGGCAATTCTCTGATTCGCAGCTATCTGGGAAAGGCCTTTTTTGAGGAAAAACGTGATACACGCGCCGAGGAACAATACGCTCTTGCTAAAAAACTTGATCCGATGGATCCTACCCCCTGGCTCTATGGCGCGATTTACAAACAAACCGTCAATCGTCCGGTAGAAGCACTGCATGATTTGGAAAAATCCATTGACCTTAATGATAATCGTGCCGTCTATCGCTCCAGACTTCTGTTGGACGAAGACCTTGCCGCCCGCAGCGCAAGTCTTGGCAGAATTTTCATGGATCTTGGTTTTCAGCAAACCGCTCTGGTGGAAGGTTGGAAATCTCTTAATACCGACCCCGGCAACTATTCCGCACACAGACTTCTTGCCGATTCGTACAGTACGTTGCCACGTCACGAAATAGCCAGAGTCAGTGAACTTCTTCAGTCGCAGCTGCTCCAGCCCATAAATATAACCCCGGTCCAACCTCGTTTAGCGGAAAGCAATCTGTTCAACCTTGAGGGAGCCGGTCCGACAAGACCTTCTTTCAACGAATTCAATCCTCTTTTTTTACGAAATGACTTTGCGTTGCAATCCAGTGCCGTCCTCGGAAACAACGCAACATTTGGCGATGAACTTACCCATTCCGCAATCTGGAACAGGAATTCCTACAGTATCGGTCAATTTCATTACGAAACAGATGGAATACGTGAAAACAATGATCAAAACCTGAATATTTACAATGCATTTGTCCAGTCTCAACTCTCATTTAACAGCAGCGTGATGGCAGAAATCCGATACAGAAAAAAGAAGTACGGAGATCTGGTACAACAATTTGACCCGACTGACTACAGCCGTACGATCCGCCAGGAAGATGAAACAAAAAGTTTCCGCCTGGGGGCGCATTATTCAATCAACAGTCATTCAACGCTCATTGGCACTGCCATTTTCAGTGACGATAAAAATACTGCTGTCGGTATTAACTACGCTGATGGGCTTTCCCTCAACATTGAAGGCCAATCAGACAGCTCTATGGGAGAGATACAACACATATATCGTGCCCATAATATTAATGTGATCAGCGGAATGGGATATATCACGGCCGATGAAAATGATACAATTCAAGTGGCTGGTATTCCCATGGTCCTGTCCGATGAACAGCACGATACAGACCATTTCAATGTGTACAGTTATGCAAATTTCGACCTGCCGTACAATGCGCAGGTCACAGCCGGTATGAGCGCTGATTTTCTTGATGGGCCTGTTGCCGATAAGGATCAGCTGAACCCTAAATTCGGCCTTACCTGGCAGGTTCTGAAAAATACTACGTTGAGGGCTGCAGCCTTCAGAACTTTGCAGCGAAGATTAATTTACGCGCAAACCATAGAACCAACGCAGGTCGCCGGGTTCAATCAACTGTTTGATGATTTTGAAGCAAGCGATACCTGGCGTTATGGTTTCGGGTTGGATCAAAAGCTTCCTGCTGACTGCTTTGGTGGATTTGAATACGCAGTGCGCCGGTCAAATGTGCCATTTACCTCTATTACCGATGCCGGTAGCATTGAAACGCAGGAAGACGACTGGCAGGAACAGGCCGGCAGGATTTATTTTTACTGGCCTGTTTCCTCATCTCTTACCCTGGGAACGGAATATGATTACGAACGATTAACGCACGATCAATGGGAAGGACCCGAGGGAATACACAAACTTGTCACCCAGCGGCTGACTCCAAACATCAGATTCTTTCACCCTTCCGGTCTTACAGGAAAATTACAGGCCAGCTATATACAGCAGAAGGGCGAGTTCGGATTCAGCCCATTTGGATTTAGCAATGACAGTGATTTCTTTTGGGTCGTAGATGCCTCGATCAACTATCGCCTTCCCAAGCGCTTTGGCATGTTGAAACTGGAAATAAAAAATCTCTTTGATAAACCGTTTCACTATCTTGATACAGATCTGGCCAATCCGGTAATCCTGCCGGAACGTCAAATTACAGGAAGTTTTATTGTTTCATTTTGATGCGTTCACGCAAAAAAAAAAACACAAAACTCTACACAAACAAGGGAGGAAAAAATGCAAAGTGAAGCCGAAAAGACATTTAATATCAAGATTTCAGAGAATGGTGAATTCAGCGTAACTGATGCCCGTGGTGAAAGGTTATCTGAACTGAGCCCGGAGGAATTGGGTAAGTCCCTAACCGGACGTGAAATCAAGGACGCACGTTCTATTAATATAACCTTTCTCAGCTCCAACCCGCGATGGATTTGTATCGGGGGCCGCTGGTATCGGATCGGCTAAGGAGAAATACCGACACCCCGGAGGGAGTTATTACTTTTCCCTTTGGGGTGTTGAAAAATGGCATTGCCCGGCAACAAAAAATACCTAACCTGGGCTTGTCTGGTAATCAGGAAGGAACCTGGTCCGTAAACTCTTTTCAATGATCAATGATTTTTTGCTTTTTTTTCCCTTTCTCTTGGCAATAGATGGCGGTTCATACCATCCCGTTTCTTTTTCCCGGTCTGTTCGAGCATAATTATCACCACATTGGCCAATTTACGAGGCCAGACATTTGGTACAATGATAAGGGCCGGCCTGCACCAGGTCCACCACAATATCTACCCAATCGGCTTCACACGCAGCGCCACAATAAGGACATTTTTTTGTTAAGCTTGCCGGAGTCATACCTATTAGTGCATTTGATAGTTAAGCGGTCAGGCAACGTTTTATCTTTTTAGATGCCTGATCCGCATATTTCACTTAAATTCTGTTTTGTTGAAGGCGACTAAGCATTGCCAGGCCAAATATCCCCAGCCCAATCATGAGCAGGCTGGCCGGTTCGGGAACAGGATGAAATTCTACCCGTGATGATTGATTCGTTTCACTGACAGGCCAATCATTATAGACTGCCCTCAGCGATCCCTGTTCTTGCGCTAACTTTACTGAATAACTGTTTATTTCTATAATCTGTTGAAAGTCATTATCACTGTTATCCGGGTTGAACCATGCAGTTTCTTCCGGCAACTGCAGCCTGTTGGTATCAAACAGGAAAGCTCCGGATTGCGTGAGCATGGAATCAAAAATTCCGGCCATTGATATTGACGTCGACAACGTGAGGATGGAAGCCAGGATAATTTTCCATTTACATTGCATACTATCCCCTTGCCTTATAAAAATAGTAATGGGTCGTGCTCTCTTGTATCTTTATTTGCAAACTGTTTGTCCTGTACAAGGATGAATTATTCAACCCAGCCAATATGTTCTCTGAACTTCTCCCAGTGCCAATGCGCATCATCAATTTCAGAGCCAATGCATGTTTCCGAACCGTCATATTGCTCCCATTTCGGTTTCACCTGTACCGGGAAATATTTTCCATGCCCTATTAACAAAACTCCTAATTTTTCAGGTTTTCGTTCAAGTTCGTTCGAGTCGAACTTCAGGCATAATCCAACCCTGGAAATATCATTTAAAAACCCCTTGCAATATCCCCTGCCATCAGAGATATGAACAATGATGTCATTGACTTTCAACCGGGGATATTGCCTCTTGTTGGGATGCATTTCCGATCGCATAAAAGAAAAAGGAGCTGTTTGTTTTGAAATTTTATTGAAAGAGCTCGGAAAGCCTTTCAAAGAGATGATGAACAGGGAGAAAGCAAGAGTAGTGAGTGCCGAAGCGAGCCAGGATACTAAAATCCACTCTGAATGAAAAAACATTGTCGACGCCTCCTGTTACCAGAATTTTGCTGCCTTTAAGGGCCCCTCTCATTCAAGATGGTAAACGTTCATACTAAAATAATCTTTAATTTCATCCGGGTATCGTTGTCTTAACAAAAAACAAAAATAGTGCCAGTTTGTTAAAAATTTTTGATAAAGCGATTGTTTAGTTGTAGATGTCGAGTAGAACGTGCTTGAGCAAGCTTCTTTTTTTGAGATGTCCGGTGGCAAGGCCGGCCTGTTAATGTAAAAACACGGAATTGACGTCAAGTAAGTTTACACTATGGCGGGTCCAGTCGTAAAGTAGGTATACAAACGGTAAGAGATAGGCAAGGAAGCGGTAAGTTATACAGCCCTGCATAAAAATATACAGGAAAGAGAGTGTCTACTTGCCATCAATATGCACTGTTCCATGCCATCCTGGGGATGGAGGTTCTTTTTGATACTTCTTACAGAGATTCAAATAAAATAGTGTAGGGCCGTCGTCGGTTTTTACATCTTTACATTGTTGAAAAACAGCAATGGCATCATCCCATTGCTGTTCTCCAAAACAGTCCAGACCTCTGGAGAAAAGTCCGGCAAGTCTTCTTTTCTGATAATCAAGCGTGCTGTCTGTAGAGGTAAGCAACTCATGGATAACTACAGGTTGTGATTTGCCGGGCAGCAAAAAGATGCCGACCTTTCTGGTCACGATTTCCTCAAGTCCGCTGACCACTTCTTCAGTGGCAAGAATATCTGTTCCCAGATGTTTATTGAGCCCCTCAATTCTTGAAGCGGTATTAACAATATCACCAATAGGCGCGTATTCAAAATGACTCCCTGCCCCGATATTGCCTATCAGGATATAACCGAAATGTAAACCAATTCTTGTGGGCAGTCGGGAATGAAGATGATGCCGATTAAATTCTTTAACTGCTGTGATAATCTGCATGGCAGCCTGACAGGCGTTTTTTCGCAGGGTTGGCAGAGGCTGTGCCGATGGCCAGAGGGCAAGCATGGAATCGCCCACAACATCTGAGACTACCCCACCCTTTTTATTGACCGGATCAAAAAGATAGCCGTAATACTTTTTCATAAGAATGCTCAAATTTTTCGGGTCCATCTTTTCCGATAGTGTAGTGTAATTCTTGGCATCCGTCATGAGGCAGACACTGTAGACCATCTGATCCCCCTCCTTGATAAAGGAAAGATCTTCTGAAAGCGCTTTGACCGCCTTGTCCGGCAGATAAAATCGTAAGGCCTGTCGTATATTTTTTCTTTCCCTGCCGACATGAAAGTATTTCCAGCACAGGGAAGCAAGAAAAGCTGCAGAGGTCTGAAACCCAAGCGGTAGAATAACAGGCGGCCAGATCCCATGCGCTGAGAAAAAGTAATGGACGATGCCTAAAAAGCAGAGAGAAAAAACAGTGAGCAAAAGAGCGGCCATGGCCAGGGAAGCCGCCCGGCAACAGAGAACAATGGTCATGCCGGTTGCGGCAAGCAGGGCAAAGCTCATTGCAGGTGACAACGGCCTGATCCGGTTGTTTTCATAAAGATTGGCAAACGCAGTGGCGGCCAGTTCCACTCCGCTGAGATTTAAGCCGTCCGGACGGGAAAAAATTGTGTAAAAGCCATCCTTCTGCCCGGCCCAGGTCTTTCTTGCTGCTCCGACAAAGACAATCTTGTTCGTCAAATTGATGTCTAAATGTTGCGCGCCATGCCCTTGCTGTCTTGTGAGAAAATCGGCATACGAATATGTGGGCAGTGCCCCGGGAGGGCCGTAAAAATTAAAATAAATAGTGTTAGGGCCGGCAAACATCCGCACCATTGCCTGAAGTGTTTTGCGTTCATGTGCGGACGGAAAAAAGGAACCCGATGCGATGTCGGCATCAAGACGTTTGGCAAGTTCGGGTTTATTGAGAAAAAGTTCTCGTATTCTTTGACCGATTTCCTGAAAACGCTCCGGTGAAAGGTTTTGCGACGTCGGTAATCCAGGCAGATCCATGGAGAAGGTTTCTTTGCCAATCAACTGTCTGAGCTTTTCATAATGCTTCATCCCAAGGGCCTGCAGAACTGCAGCAGGTAATGTCGGCAGATCACCGGCAGATGTCTTGAATATCCAGGCCTGATTGACCCGGACAGGGAGCTTGGGAAGGGGAAATGGAGCAAGTGCCAGCGCTGATTGAGCCAGCACGGGTATCGGTGGAATCAGGACTTCCTTTCCCAGGGAACCTGTTGAGGCGCCTTTCTCAGGAAGAGCTACGGATTTTCTCTGTATTTTTTCAAAAAGCAGCACATTGCCCGCCTGCTTGATACTTTCTGCAAAGAGACGGTCACCTTTGCTGTCTCTATCTTCAGCAAAATGCACATCAAAGGCAATGACTGCCGCCTTTCTATCCCTTAATAAATCGACAAGACGTGCGTGGATTGCTCGCGGCCATTTGTTGAATTTTTCCGGCAGATTCATCTTTTCCGATGAATTTTGATCCGGATTTATGATAATGATATTGGCAGGCGGTGTACGGGGACCGCGCATTCTAAACAGCAGGGCCAGGCCTATGTTTTCCTCGAGTTGTTGCCCCCATGGCGAAAGAAAAAAGACGAAACTTACAACGGCAAGCAAAAGACCGGCTGACAGAGCAGCGCACAGATTTTTCATGGGCGCACCGCTGAAAAAACCATCATGTCCGAATATGGTATGCCGTGATTTTGTTCAACAGGCCCTGTCGGGAAAGCCCAAGAGCTTTGGCGGCCCGGGATCGATTACCAGCAGAGGCCTTCAGTGCCTCTTTAACCATTCGGCATTCAACCCGTTGTACCACGTCCTTGAGGCGGCCTGATGATTTATTCAACGCTTCTCTGTCTGCATTATCTCCCAATCGTCTGATTTTGTCGGATAAAAATTCTTCCGAAAGTATCGCTTTGCTCCCTGCCATGGCCAGAGCCCGTTCCATTTCGTTTTCAAGTTCCCTGACATTGCCCGGCCAGTCAAAGCGCATCAGCAGGTCCAGGGCATAAGGAGTAATTCGTGGAATCGGCCTATCAATCTTTCGAGCATATTTTTTCAAAAAATGATTAGCCAGGCTTAAAATATCCTCCTTTCTCGCCCGCAAAGGCGGAGGGGTTACCTGGAAAACATTAATTCTGTAATATAAATCTTCCCGGAAATTACCGTTTTTTACCTCGCTTGCAAGATCCCTGTTGGTCGAAGAAATAATCCTGACATCAACCTGTCGGGTTTGATTGCCGCCGACCGGCCGGAACTGACCTTCCTGCAATACGCGGAGAAGCTTAACCTGCATGTGCAAGGACATTTCCCCAACCTCATCAAGAAAAATCGTGCCGCCGTCGGCTATCTCAAACAGTCCTTTTTTGTTGGTTATGGCTCCGGTAAATGCTCCCTTGACATGACCAAACAATTCACTTTCCAGAAGATTGTCCGGCAGGGCTCCGCAATTTTCGGCCACAAACGGCTTGTCCTTCAATGGTCCGTTATAATGAATAACCTTGGCAATCAACTCCTTACCGGTCCCGGTCTCCCCTTGAAGCAGAACCGTTGTCGGCGTATCTATGACTTTTTCAAGGAGATAAAACATGCGGCGCATCGCTCTGCTGCCACCGATGATGTCCTTAAAACCGGAATCGGACCGCATCTGATCCTGGAGAAGACGCTTTTCCCGCTCAAGCGAATGAACATGGTCTTTAAGCTCACCATAGAGACGGGCATTTTCAAGAGAAATTGCTATGGTGCCGGAAAGGATTTCAAGGACTTTTTTTTCCCGCTGGGTAAATTTTCCGCTCTTTTTATTCAGCGCATATAAAACACCCTGAAACCTCCTTTTGGTGCGAAGGGGAACGCAGATCATGGATTTTGTAGAAAAATTTTCTTTGGCATCAATGCCGTTAAAAAAACGGCCATCCCTGGCCACATCATCAATAACAGCGGTCTGATTTTTTTCCATGACCCATCCGGCAATTCCCTGATGATCTGAAAAGCGCAGCTTCTTTTTGCCGGGCTGCCTGAGCCCGCCAACCTCTTCAACCGTTTGAATAAAACAGAATTCCTTGTTCAAAGGGTCATGAAGGGCTATGGACGCACCTTCTATATCGAAAATCGAGGTAATCTTGCGAAAGATGGCGCGAAGCATTTCATCCGTATCACAAATAGTATGGAAAGAGGCGGCAACATCACAAAAAAGTGAAAATTCATTTTCTGAAAGATGCATTTGCTCATCCATAATTTTTTCCCTGTGTCAGATTTCAAGAGAAAAGCTTCTTCTGTATTTTCATACATAACCAACCTATAACTGTCAAGAAAATTTACACATGCATGCCCGGTAGCCACAAAGTGGACACCCTCTGTACACGGCGATACATGTATCAGGATTGATAACATGTTGCCGATCTGGTCACGTTGAGATCATATGGTGTGCATATCCTGTTCCAAGAGGGAGGTCGGAAAAACAGGCGCCAGGAAATATGGAAATTAAAAAATTCGAGAGACGCTTTGCAAGTGACAAGAAAAGACCTTGCTGTTTGTGCCTGTCTGGTATTAGCCAGAATCAACTGCCTCCGTCACCGGCCAGACATGAAAAGTGGCATCCGGCTTATACCCTACCCCGCAGGCTCCCTTTTTCATATAGAGGACCCAGGCCCAGTCGGTTTCAAAAAAGCTGGTAGTGGATGCCCAGTAGCCTTCCTGAAGGCTGGTAAAGGGATGGTTACTTGGCAGGGCCGGCGAGTGCCGGTCAGTGTCAACAAGTGATTCCAGCTCATTAATGGTCGGCAGTCGCCAGCTTTTTCGAGACTGATCAGACCTGTTCAATTCTCTGATTGCATCCAGGGCCTGCTGCCAGCGCACCTTTTTTTCAGTAAGGTCAGCCTGCTCCATCCAGATCAATCCTGTGAGATGATCGTGAACCAGCTTGCCGGACAGGGTAAAGCGGGGCGCCGGCCATGGCGCTCCCCATTGCAGCTCTCCATCCTGACCACAGTTACGGCAATCAACAGGAGTCCCGGTTTCATCATAACAGAACTGCTGACCAGTAACGGCAAGACTTCCGTTTCCCTTGCCCCGGACCGGCCAGAAAAGCGCTTCCTGACTCTTTTTTCCGTAAAACATACGCGCACCTTCAAGGTGCACATACCAGGCATATCCAGGATGAATAGCAGCGGTTGTGGAACTCCAGTACCAGTGAAGGAAAACGTTTGTGAATGGATGTCCGGACGGCAGGGCTGGCTTTTTAGCCTGGTAATCCATGAGACTGCGCAGCTCCCGGCGATTGGGCAGTCGCCAGTCACGAAATCCGCAATAAGACCGATGATTGAGTACCCGAATTGCTTCAAAAGCCTCTACCCAGGAGCAGGGAAAAACACCGGGATTGGCATCTCTGGACCAGGTAAGACCGGTCAGTACATCATGGACGGTTTCTTTTTCGCTCCTAAACCTTGGATCCGGCCAGGGGATGCCGGGAGAAAATTCCGCATCCTGGCCGCTGCCTGCACAGACGATGGGTTTGCCGCTCTCATTGTAACAGAGTTGTTGACCAGTACTCAGAATATGGCGGCTCATGGGTTCAGAAAATTTCAGTCTTTTTTCTTGCCGGGTTCGGGCTCCTCTGAAGTGGATGCCGGTTCAGATTTTGAAACAAGACCGGGCAAAGTGGCAAGAACAGGACGCTGCCTGCGCGGTTTGCCGGTAATATTGGTCACCCTGCGCACAACCCGGTTGCTGATACGTTTTCCCTTGGCAGATGCACCTTTCAGAAGAAAGTCATCCATATCCATCTCAAGGGAATTGTAGCGGGCTCTTGAGGATGGAACCAGGCTGATTCTTGCCCTGACATCTTTATCACCCACAGCCAGCATCTGGATAATTGACCGTTTATGCTCCGGGAAAAGCCGGTACTCGCGATTGATAATAAATTTCGGCATTGTAAATCGCTTGGCATAGCTCAGGTTTTCGGCGCCTGCACGATAAATCACGTTAAAGATCAGCTTTCTTTTCACCGCACCCATATAGAGCAGGTTATTGCCGACAAAAATCTTGTCCGCAACCCCTATTACCTTGTACAGGCCGTCTTTGAATATAAGCAGAATTCGGTCATATTCAGAGCAGGTCAACCCAAGGTCTTTTTTTGTATTTTTAACTTTAACTTTACTTCCTAAAAACCCGGATTCACGATTATAGGCAACATGGATATTGGCCAAAGCCGCGGCCCGGGCATTGACCTCGTCAAACTGTTTGAGCCTGCTTTTTCGCGGAAACTCCTTGCCGTATTTTTTAAGGAGAGCTCCAATATAATTTTTCGTAAAGCCAACCATATCCTTGAGATGATTCTCAATGGTGGTTATATTTTTTTCAATCTTTCGAATCTCCTTTTGCTGTTTATTAATATCGTAGCGGGAAATCCGTTTAATCTTGATTTCAAGAAGACGTTCAATATCTTCCCGGGTCACCTTGCGGATCAGTTCATCAACAAAAGGAAACAGGGCCTGACGGATGGTGGAAACAACGGCCTTGTAGGAAATTTTTTCTTCAATCTGCTTATAGAGCCGCTCTTCAATAAAGATCTGTTCAAGTTTGCGGGCATGCAGTTTATCAAGCAGCCTGGACCGTTCAATGTTCAGTTCTTTTTCCAGATCCAGCAGCAACTTATCCGTGTTATATTTGAGCGCCTCTTCGACCCGGACTATACAGGGCATGTTGTCCCGGATAACCACGAGATTGGGAGAAACGCTTACCTCGCAATCGGTAAAGGCATAGAGGGCGTCAATAGTTTCGTCGGCGTGCACCCCGCGCGGAAGTTTGACCTCGACCTCAACATCTTCAGCGGTATAATCGTTGATAGAGGTTATTTTTAACTTTCCGCCCTTGGCCGCTTTTTCAACTGAGTCGATCAAGGACTGGGTGGTCAGGTTATAGGGCAGTTCGGTGATGGTAATGGTTTTGTCATCTTTCTTTTCAATCTTTGCCCGGCAGCGCAAGCGACCGTTGCCGTGATCATAAGCTGAAGCATCAACAATCCCGCCTCTGGGAAAATCCGGATACAGAGTAAAAGATTTACCATCAAGGTATTTAATTTGACTTTTCAGCAGTTCGCAGAAATTATGCGGCATGATCTTGGTGGCCATGCCCACGGCAATGCCTTCGGCTCCAAGCAGAAGCAACAGGGGTAATTTTGCGGGCAGGGAAACCGGCTCTAACATGCGGCCGTCATAGGAGTCGACGAACTCGGTCAGGTCCTTGTTGAACAGGGTCTCACGGGCAAGCGGTGACAGACGGCACTCAATATAACGAGGGGCGGAGGCCTGATCACCGGTATAGATGTTACCGAAATTGCCCTGCCGGTCAATAAGATACCCCTTGTTGGCCAGGTTAACGAGGGCGGCAAATATGGACTGATCACCATGCGGATGCAGTTTCATGGTCTCGCCGACCACGTTGGCCACCTTATGAAAACGGCCGTCATCCATGTTGTGCAGAGTCTGAAAAATACGGCGCTGCACAGGCTTTAAACCATCATTTATATCCGGTATGGCACGTTCCCGGATGACATACGAGGTATAATCAAGAAAATTGCGGTCAAAAAGTCTGTGCAGTTTACCCTGCTGTCGGTCTTCCATTACATCACTCATACCGGCCTCAAGATAAGATGGTCCATAATATACTGCCTGCGGTCAGGAGTGTTTTTTCCCATGTAAAATTTAAGCACCCGGCTCACCTCGGACAGGTTGTCAATCCGTACCTGCCTGATGCGCATATCCTTGCCGATAAACTGCTTAAATTCAGGCGGAGATATCTCCCCAAGCCCTTTAAAACGCGTTACTTCCACGGTTTTCGCGCTGGCCCGTCCCTTGAGCTTTCCGATGCCTTCCTTTTTTTCCTTCTCCGAATAGCAATAGATGGTTTTTTTTGTAGTTCGTGCCCTGAAGATCGGAGTTTCGAGGATGTACACATGACCGAGTTTGATCAGCGGTTCAAAGTAATGAAGGAAGAAGGTAAGCAGCAGGTTGCGGATATGCAGACCATCCACGTCGGCGTCGGTTGCGAGAATGACCTTATCATACCGCAGATCGGCAATGGAATCTTCAATATTCAGGGCCCGCATCAGCGAGTACATTTCATCGTTTTTGTATAAAAGATCAAGCCGGTGCCCAAAAACATTCATGGGCTTGCCCTTGAGTGAAAAAACCGCCTGGGTCATGGGGTCGCGGGAAGAAACAATGGAACCGGCTGCTGACTGGCCTTCGGTGATAAACACCATGTTCTCCCTACCCTCTTTGGAGCTCTTTTTTCTGGAAGGATGATATTTACAGTCTTTGAGCTGCGGGATTTTAAAGGTGACTTTTTTGGCCTTGGCCTTGGCCTCCTTGCGCACGGACTGCAGTTCCTTGCGAATGCGCTCGTTGCGCTGCACCTTATCCATCAGCACTTCCGCAGTTTCCGGATACTTATATAAATGGGTGGCCACTGCTTCCCGGATGGCATTCACTATCCAGGCACGTATTTCCGTGTTGCCAAGCTTGTTTTTTGTCTGTGACTCAAAGACAGGTTCCTGCACCTTAACGGCCAGGGTGCCGACAATGCCGTCACGCACGTCCTTGCCTGTAAATTTTTTTCCGGAAAATTCATTGACCCCTTTTAAGATTCCCTCGCGAAAGGCTGAGAGATGGGTGCCGCCTTCCGAGGTATAGGTTCCGTTGACAAAAGAAAAATACGTGTCCCCATAGTCGTCGGTATGGGTAAAGGCGAATTCCAGGGCTTTTTCAGCGGAATGGATGGCGGGATAGAGTTCCTTGTCATCAAGTTCATTGGCCAGCAGGTCAAGCAGACCTTTGTCGGAATAATATTTTTTTTCGCCAAGGATGAGGGTCAAGCCGGCATTCAGATAGGCATATCTCCATAATCGCTGATCAACATATTCAGGATCAAAACAAAAATCCGGAAATAGCTCCTGGTCCGGGAAAAATTCAATCAGAGTGCCGTTTTTTTCCTTGCTCTTACCCTCTTCTTCTTTCACCAGGGTGCCGTGCTCAAAAACGACTTTTTTAAAGTTTCCCTCTCGATAGGCGCAGGCAATAAAATTCTGGGACAGGGCATTGACCGCCTTGGTGCCGACTCCGTTTAAACCCACTGAAAATTGAAAAACATCGGTATTATATTTAGCGCCGGTATTAATGACCGAAACACATTCCACTACTTTACCGAGCGGAATTCCGCGTCCATAATCCCGCACCCGGCAGCGGCCGTCTTCCTCGATCGTAACATCGACTCGTTTGCCATATCCCATGATAAATTCGTCAACGGCGTTATCAATGACTTCCTTGAGCAGGATATAGATGCCGTCATCGGGATGGGAACCATTGCCAAGCCGTCCGATATACATGCCGGGCCGCTTGCGGATATGCTCTAAAGAGGAAAGCGTCTTAATTTTTGATTCGTCGTACTGGTGTTCGGTCATAAACGAAGAAAAAAGTTATTTTTAATGTCGGAAGTTAGATAATAATGGTAATAAAGAGAATGACATACCTGTTGTACGGTCAGTGGTTATGTTGACAAATTTGTCTATCTTACCTTTAGGAGATCATGAAGTCAAAAGATATGATACCAACGGTTCTCATCATAGCCGGTTCCGACCCCACAGGAGGAGCCGGCATACAGGCTGACCTGAAGACACTGACCGATCTCGGGGTCTATGGCGCCGCTGTAATAACATGCATTACCGTGCAGAACAGCCATGGTGTCAGCCGCACCCAACCGCTTGCGCCTGATCTTGTCCGTGACCAGATTCTTGCAGTTTTGAGTGACCATCATGTCACCCATATTAAGATAGGGATGATCGGTACAGCTGGGATTGCGGCCGTCATCGAAGAAATCCTGCAAGAATTTACCGGGCAAGTCGTTTACGATCCGGTTCTGAGCGCAACAACAGGCCATGGCCTGGCCGGCCCGGATGCCCTGGCCGCAATGAAACAACTGCTGTTGCCGCGGGTTACGGTCCTGACGCCCAATCTTCCCGAGTTGACAAAAATAACCGGCAGGAAAATAGAAAAAAGAGAAGACATTTTTCAGGCGACCCAAACCCTGTTTACCCGGTATCCGGCTTTGCAATGTGTGGTAGTTAAGGGCGGGCATGGCAGAACAACAGCGGGCACGATGACGGATTATTGTTTTCTCCGCCATGACCAGCGCCGGATACGTCATCCAGTAATAGACACCAAAAACAGCCATGGCACCGGCTGCACCCTTGCTTCAGCATTTTGCGCCTATCATTTGAAAACGAGGAGCTTTGAACAGTCCTTTACCCAAAGCGTGGAATATCTGCAGCGTCTGCTTGTTGAAAGCGCGCCGTACAAAATTGTTCAGAATGTACGCGGCCACGGCCCTCTCCTGCACGGATGTAAAAAATAATTTTTTTTGGACCATCAGAAAAAATATATCTCTCCGAAAATAACCCTCGGAGCGTTGTTTTCCGGGATATTTTCATCATTGGTTGTGGCTGTGTCCTTAAAATTCCGTCCAGCCATGCTGGTTACTCCATCATGTGTATACGCTCACAGTCCGGACAGATCCAGGTTGGACCGTTGCTCATTCCCCATTTGTTTTCTTCAAAACATTCCGGGCAGATCTCAAATCCACAGCTGCAGCTCCAGCAGAATGGCTTTTTCTCTTTGCAGCAATGGCAGCAATATTCTTTGTTGTTCCGCCGCCGTCTTCCGCGCTTTTTTTCCTGTATTGTCATACTTTTTTCCTGTATTGCTCTAATAGCAAGTTCAGCGTGTATGATTTGAAGCAAATCCGTTAATCATCTTTCTGCAGCTCCTGCTCCAGCCATTGCAGGTACGGTGTATTGCCGGCAACAATCGGGGTGGCCAGAATTTCCGGAATTTCATAGGGGTGCAGCCCTTCAATGGCGCCTCGCAGGGACGCAAACAAATCAGTCCGGGTTTTCATCAGGCAAAGATACTCACCACTGCTTTCTATTTTTCCCTGCCAGTGGTACATGGAGTCGCACTCCACAATCTGAACGCAGGCCACCAGCCGTTTTTCAAGAAGAATGCGGGCCATGGTCTCTGCCTGGGTCTTGTTTTCAACTGTTGTTACAACCTGAAGATAAGGAGTCATTTGTTTTTTAGAGTGATTTTCATAACAGCGGTGCCATGGATGATTATTCCAGGAATATATCGTATCAGACTGGATTTTTTTTCTCCACTGGAATATCCTGACATCCTGTGGAGAGTATTTTCCGGTTTTCAGTAAAGATTCAAGAGTATTTTTTTATTCTTCTACCAATACGCCATGTTGCTCACAGTCGATGTAGGTAATTCGCATACGGTCAGCGGGGTATACCGGGGTGATCAACTCCTGGCCCACTGGCGTCTTAAATCCGACCGGGACCGGACTGCGGATGAACTGGCCATTCGCTACCATTCGCTTTTTCAGATGGCAGGTATTTCAGGAGGGCGGATCACCGGTTTTATTCTTTCTTCAGTGGTCCCGACCCTGGAAACCGCCTGGCTCAACTATGCCGACAAGTATTTGCGTGGGCGGCTGCAGGGGCGGCCCCTGTCCGTGTCCCATCGCGCTGATACCGGAATTATCGTCAAGATAAAAAATCCGGCCGAGGTCGGCGCTGATCGCATTGTCAACAGTGTGGCCGCCTATGAAATGTATCATGACAATCTTATTGTCATTGATTTCGGCACAGCCATCACCTTTGACTGCGTAACCGACAGGCGTGAATACATAGGGGGTACAATTCATCCCGGCATAGGGATTTCCCTTGACGCCCTGGCCAGTCGCACAGCCAAGTTGCCCCGGGTGGATATTGATACCGGACCTGAGACAATAATCGGCAAGACCACGGTCACGGCCATTCATTCGGGAATACTGTACGGATTTGGCGGTCTGGTCGATCGAATGGTTGATATCTTAGGACGTGAACTGGCACCTGATCAAAAACAGGTAAAAACCGTGGCCACCGGAGGCATGGCTCACCTGATTGAACCTTTTACCCGGACAATTGATGCAATTGACCCCCTGCTTACCCTGGAAGGATTACGATTGATCCATGCGCGAAATCTCAGCGCCTGAACACGGACCCCTGTTGCTCCCTTCGCCCTTGCAGCAAGGCGATACCATAGGCCTTTTCTGCCCGGCCGGTCCGGTCAGGGACATGGAGTCGCTAAAAAAAGGGATCGACTGTCTGCGGGATTTCGGCTTTCGCATTAAGACATTGGAATCACTAAAGAAACAGATTGATGCCAATACCTATCTGTCAGCGCCGGATACCGTACGGGCCCAACGGTTGCGTATGCTGTGGATGGATAATGAGGTCAAGGCGTTGATGGCGGTCCGGGGTGGTTATGGCTGTCTGCGCCTGCTTGACCGCATTGATTTCACTCTTTTTCGAGACAACCCCAAACTGCTCATAGGCTTTAGCGACCTGACCACTCTGCTTGCGGCAAATTGCAGTGAAGCCGGGTTGATCGGGCTGCATGGGCCGGTTGTTACTACCCTGTCCCGGGTTGACCAGAAGTCAAGAGAGCGCTTTTTTTCCGTATTAACCGGAAGCTATCTCCCCTGCCCTGTTACCGGCAAGATCAAAATCCTGCGTCAGGGTAGAGGCCATGGGCCGCTTATTATCGGCAACCTGACTACTCTTGTTCATCTGATTGGAACACCCTATGAACCGGTATTCAAGGATGCCCTGCTGATCATTGAGGACACCGGGGAAAGCATGTACCGAATCGATCGTATGCTCACCCATCTTGCCTGTGGCGGCCGGCTGACAAATCTGGCTGGTTTGATTTTAGGTTCTTTTAATATGGGCGGTAATCTGCAAGAAAGCGACAGGATACAACAGCAGCTCTTTGACCGTGTGACCGAGCTGACCATGGACTCTGCATACCCGGTGTGGGGCGATTTTCCCGTTGGTCATGGCTATCGTAATTATACGTTTCCCTATGGAATGACGGCAACTATGGATAGCGGACAGGGTTTGTTCAGCCTGCACCCGCAACCCGTGGATTGAATTTTTACGTGCAGTCATTTCCCTGCCGGGAACATGGATAAGAATTTGAAAAGACAGAAATCAGGACCATGATCAAACGGTATCTTCTTACCTTTGCCGGTTTATGCCTGCTCATTATCGCCTATCTGCTGACCTTACTTCCCCTGCAGATTATCCGGAATGATCTTGCTGCCGAGACCTATCTCAAGGCCTTGTTCGTCTGGGGTATATTGGTTCTGTTTTCATTCCTGCCTGTTGTCTCGATATTGATTAAAAAAATCTGGTTTTTTCATGGGACCGGCAGGGCTGTAAGCGAAAAACAACTACGCGCCATCCTGCTTGCTGTTAATGAAATGGCGCTACCGATACGGATTTTAAAAAAAGGAAAACGCCTCGTCGGGCAGTGGCGCTACGATGATCCGGTTTGGTGTGAATACATGACAGCGGCAAATGTATCCACGCTCTATGAGCTACGCCTCAAGTTTCGGGAAAGCACCAATACCGTCCTGGTTTCAGACCACTTTCGGCGGGTCAACTTTGATCTCTGTCCTGTGCGGGTGAAAACCGGCCTGCTCGCCGTTCCAAGGCCCTTGTTAGGCATCAAGAGAAATGAAAAACTTGGAATTGAACAGTACAAAAAAATGAAACAATTTGACTTTCAGTACAAACCGGCGGAGATTAAATCTCCATTACTCAACACCATTCTTGCCCATGGCTGGAACGTGCAGTTCACCCTGTTTTGATTTTTTCCTCACGATTTGTAAACAAGGGATCAACCTTTGTTCAACTGTTTGCTTATCCAGTCAACAGCCGCAGGCAAATCATCAGCCACATAGGCAGGCTGCATCTCCTGATCAGGGCCGATATATTGCAGGTCTCCCCTGCCGTATCCGGTCAACACAAGAATTGAGGTTGCCCCTGCCCTGTTCCCGCACCTGAGATCCGACCAGCGGTCGCCCACCATAAAGGAGTTTTCCAGATCAAGATGCAACTCCCCGGCCGCCTGCTCAAGCAGGCCGGTCCCGGGTTTTCTGCAGCCGCAGTTTTTCTTTTTAAATCGTTCTACCTTTGCGTCCGGATGGTGTGGGCACCAGTACAGGCCATCAATATGCGCCCCTTTTTCGGCCAGCAGCCGGATCATTTTCTCATTGACCGCCACCAGAAGCTCTTCCGGGAAATAGCCCCGGGCAAGTCCTGACTGATTGCTGACCACGACCACGGGTATGAGCAGGCGATTGAGCCGGGCAATGGCCTCGGCAGCCCCGGGAAGCATGTGAAAACGGGAGATATGATTGATATAGCCCATCTGCTCATTAATGGTGCCGTCACGATCAAGAAAGACCGCTGGTTTATTTTCAGACATAATATTTTTTCAGTACGTTAAGGACCGAAGAACAGACCTCTTTAGCCGAGATGCGCTCCATGCATTCAAAATGTTTTTTCGGGCAATGGGTTTTTTTGCATGGACTGCATGGCATGGGTTTTCTGATGATCACGGCCTTGTCACTGAACGGGCCGGTGGCAATATGATCGGTTGAGCCGAAGATGGCTGCGGTGGGTGTGTTCAAGGCCGCGGCAACATGCATAAGACCTGAATCATTGGTTACAAAGGCATTACACCGGTCAATATAAGCAATAGCGGTTGTCAGATCAGTCTTTCCGGTCAAATCAATAATCCGATCAGGGGCGCCGACCGCCTGTAGAATACTTTGTGCGGCCTGGTTATCAGCCGCTGTGCCAAAGACCAGAATCAGTGCATTTGTCTGTGCGCACAAAAGCCTAGCTAAGGCGGCAAATTTATCAATTGGCCAACGTTTGGCAGGGCCATAGGCCGCGCCCGGATTAAAACCGACAACCGGCACCTTGCCGTGTTTGATAAAGTACTTGCTTAACAGTGTATCTGCAGTCCCGGCGCTCTCAGGGTCGATAAAAAGCTCCAACCGATTGCTGCCGGGCGTCAGTCCAAGCCCGACAAGCATCTGCTGGTAATAGTGCACCTGATGCCTGTCGTCGATTCCCGGCCCTTTTTTGACCCCATGGGTAAGGAGCAGGCCGCGGCCGTCGGTGGTATAGCCGCCCCTGACCGGAATGCGTGCCAGGGTCGTGATAAGGGCCGCTTCAAAGGCATTCTGCAAAAGAATGGCGGCATCAAATTTTTCCTTTTTTAGATCTGCGGCCAGAGTTAATTTTCCCTGCAGTCCTTTATGTCGCCCCTCTTTGTCATATAAAAAAATATGGTCGATATGCGGGCAGGCCCTGAAGACATCGCTCACCCAGGGAAGGGCCAGCAGGGTAATTTCGGCAGCAGGGTAATTTTCGGCAAGGGTGCGGATTGCCGGCGTGGTCATGACTGCATCACCGATCCAGTTGGTGGAACGGATGAGTATTTTCTCAGGTTGTCCGGGAAAGGCGTGCATTTATTGTTCACCTGCCTTGCTGAGCAACCGGGCCAGCCCTTCCACGGCAAATTCAATACCAGGCTCCTGGGACAGGGCGATTTGATAGTTGGTAATTGCCTTCCTGGTCTGCCCTAATTTTTCCTGGTTTAAAGCAAGATTGGCAAAGTCTATGGCAGAGGCGGGGTTGAGCCGTACCGCCTGCTTGAAATGATGCGCGGCCTTATCAAAACTATCCAGTTTAAAAAAACAGACACCAAGAGTATTGTGCATATCGGGGCGCTCCTGATCATGAGCAAGACCTTTTTCCAGCACGGAAACCGCTTGCCGGTATCGGCCGAAATCACGCAGACAGCTGCCCATGTATGAATAAATATAGGGCAGATCTTCCTGGTGCGGACTTTTAGTCAGTGAGCGCTCAAAGTGGTCCAGCGCTCCTGCAGCCTCTCCCTGATTGTAGAGAGCACGGCCCAGATAAAAGTCAAGATAGTATGCATCCGGCAGATCCTGCTGCATGGCTTTTAATTTTTTTAACATCAAATCTTTCGGCAGAAGCCGGCCGGCTAATTTTGCCGCAAAAAGGGCAGCGTTTCCGCCCGCGGCCCGCTCACGGAAATGAGCGCCGGGAATAATCGTATAAGCGGCCGGAACCTGCAGTAAAGGATGGGCGGTGTCAAGGACCATGACTTCCATGCCGATACGGTCCAGGGCCCGCACACAATTTTCAACCTCCTGCCGCATGTCCGGATCATTAAGATCGGCCATGTCGGGCAGATTGATCTGTTCCCCGGAATTTGTAACATAGTGCACTTCCTCAAACCGGCGCGGTTTGGGAAGCCCTGATGCCACATAATTGGAGCCGCTGTTAAAGTCACCCGCTAATTGTGCTACTTCGGTCAGGGCGCGTATCAAGGCCTTGTTGGCATCCGGCGTGGTCCCCGCGGTGAAGACGATTTCACTCTTCTCCGGAAAGGTTGCCGGGTCCCAGGCCAGGGCCGCCACTGTCGGGATGCCGGTATCAAGGGAAAAATCATTGAGATAAAGTTGTATTCCCTGCCGGGTGAATTTTTCAATGAGGCTGCGAGCCACGGGATCAGTCACGGATTCCTGATTTATAGCCGGAGTGATGAGCTGCCCGCGGTTGATAATTGCGCAGACATGCCGTTCCACCACCTCGCTGATTCCCTGCAGAATAGCCTCCTCGTAGGTGTTGCCGGCCGAGGGTCCGTTAAACTCGTTAATGGTGTAAAACCAGGAAAAAGGGACCAGGACTTCCTGGTCATGGGTGAGATTTTTTGCCCAGGCCCAACGCATGGGAAGTCCGGTTAACAATTTTTCCAGTAAGGTGCTATCATGCTGAGAGTCATGCACGGATTCCAACAGAACTGCGCTGTCAAGCACCGGATATCCCTGCTGCCGCATCTCCTCGTAATCGCCGATGATAAAGTTATCGACGTCATGTATAAAGCTGAAAAAACTATACCGCTCGGCTAACTCCATGCAGGCGCTGGCCCTTGACTGTGCGGGTGTCGACCCCTTGCCCATCTGCTTTTTCGTGCCGATGATATCCAGGGCATCTTTGCCGCAGACACTGAAATACACGGGAATGTCAAGCCGACCGTTGTCAATACGCCGCACTTCTTTTAAAATATCAAGCCCTGTTTTTTCCAGGTTGCGCACAAAGCGCTCAACCGTTTCCTCCGGCGAACAGGCTTTATCCTGGTCATAAGTATATTTTTTTCTGCAGGTCTGCAGGCGGATTATTTTTTTATGTGCCATAGTATCTGTAAGTCGGGGCGGTGTCATTGTTGTGGCTGCGGACCTGAGGATCCAAAGTCTTCGCCTATCCGGCCGGATAATTTATTATACTTGCCATGCGTTGCGTCCAGTCCGGGCCATGCCCCACAAGGGTCAGCGTTTTTTGTTCTCCTTGAACAGACTGAATATCTATTGCCATAAAATTTTTCGGGGTCAGGCTGCCGAGACGATCAGGCCATTCAACCACACAGACTCCGGTACGGGGTTCAAGATATTCCATGAGTCCGGCGCCTTCAATATCATCCTCTCCGGTGAGTCGATAACAGTCGATATGATAGAGCGGGCACCGGCCGGGATATTCATGCAGCAGGGCAAAAGAGGGACTGGTGACGTAATACTTCTCAGGAACTTCGAGGCCACGGGCTATTGATTGGGTCAGGGTGGTTTTACCGGCGCCGAGACCACCACTGAGCAGGAGAATGTCTCCGGCAAGGAGTAACCCGCCAAGATGCTCACCAAATTTGCCGGCTGCGGCAAGCGATGGAATATCTATCTGCTGTCGTGTCAATGGCGGATCAGCCATTGGTGTGTTCAAGGTCATCAACAGATCGAGGCAGGGTAAAAATCAGTTCAGCGCCTTCGCCGGGAGCAGTATGAACCGCCATCGTGCCGCCTATCATTTTTGCCCGTTCCGACATTACGGTTAATCCTATTCCCCGCTCTGCAGCAGGTATTTTGCCGATATCATCTTTTGAGAATCCTTTACCATCATCCTTAATTATGAGTATAACGCAATCGGCCTCAGGTTGAACTGTGAGTTGAACGGTGCTTGCTTCCGAATGTTTTCCACTATTGGTGAGTGCCTCCTGAAGAATTCGGTAAACCGGCAGGTGGAAATTCACAGGAAAGAATGCGCCAAGGGCTGGTCCCCTGCTGCTGCAGTTTATACAGTACAATTCCCTGAACTGTTGTATCAGGTATTCCAAGGCTGAATCAAGACCCAGGTCATCAATAATGACCGGGCTGAGATTTTTAGATAACCGGCGTACATTCTCAATAATTTCGTTAATCGCTGCCCGCAGTTCCTGAAGATCGGTTAAAAGTTGCTCTTTGTTTTCAGGGTACTTGCCGAACTGTTTTTTTTCTATAATTCTGATCTGCAGTTTGATGGCCGCAAGGGCCTGACCGAGTTCGTCATGTAATTCAAGGGCGATACGTTTCTGTTCATCCTCCTTGGTATGTATCAATGTACCGGAAAGGGTGCGAAGTCTCGTCTCTGAATCACGGAGCTGCTCATTTGCCTTCCGGAGCAACTGGTTTTTTTCACGAAGGGCATAAGCAAGATTTTGATTTTCTCTCGTCAGGCGCCAGGTCTGGGTGGCTTGTTCGAGAATGAGCCTGAGCTGGACAATGTCCCAGGGCTTGAGGACATACTGATAAATATGCCCTCGATTAATCGCATCAATGATATCGGAGACATCAACATAGCCGGTAATAATAATGCGGACCGTGTCAGGATGCAGCGCATAGATACTGGAAAGCAGCTCAACCCCTGACATACCTTCCATCCGCTGATCGGAAATAACCACACTGATTCCCGGCCGGCGACGAAAGATTTCCAGAGCCTCTTCCCCGGAAGCCGCTGTAATTATATCGTATTCCTCACTAAAGCTGATGATAAAATGCTCTGCGTTGACGGGATCATCGTCAACAAAGAGAATTTTGTCTTTTTCTGCGAAAAATACACTCTCCTTATGTTGCTTTTCAGTATCCATTATTTTTGTACAACCCAAATGTGATGAACTTGTAAAAAGTCAAAACAACGTTTAAAGATGGCTAAGTAAAAACACAGATATACAGGTAAGCGTAGACTCCGAGGAGTAGTGTGTCGGGGTGGGTCATGACTATACAGGTAGTATGTCTTGAGTCATCCCGACACACACGACGCAGTAGATCGAAGTTTTT
>JANTGH010000031.1 GCA_024763055.1 Desulfobulbaceae bacterium | reverse complement strand
CGAAAGGATCGACAACAGACCCGGCTTTCTCCGGTTACCCTGCTCGTTGATCTTTGGGAAGGTATCAAGATCGGGGTGGTCGGGCTGCTGGTAACCGCGATTGCCCTGGCCGTTAATTTCATTCCCGTTGTCGGTCAGGCGCTGGTGTTTTTGATCTATGTTTTCTATTCCGCGCTCATGTTCATCGATTATCCAGCCTCCAATAAACGCTGGAGCCTGGGGAAAAAAATAAACTGGGTGCGAGTCAACCCTGGCCGCTCTTTTCGGTTGGGGATTTTCCCTGCTCTGATCAGTTTGATTCCTCTTATAAATGTCCTGTTCATGGCGGTTCTTTTTCCTCTGTTTACGGTGCACACCACGTTGAATTTTATTGCCGTACAGAATGGACAAGTACCTGACAGGTCATTATGATAAAGGAGTATGCGTTGAAACGGGGGTGGGCAGGTGGTGAAGATCGATCAGGATATAAGGTATGATGGATTGGTAAATTATATTTTTTTGTTTATCCCCGCAGTCTGGCAGGCGGTTTCCCGGCATATCTCTATCGGCGCGGACAGCGCAGAGAACCGGGCGAGAGAGTAGAAAGTTGATTCATGCATGATCTTCTCATCAATCTGACCACCTGGATTACCGACCACCCGAACCTGTCCGGTCTGGTTATTTTTTTCACCTCTTTTGCCGAGTCCCTGGCCTTTGTCGGCCTGATCATGCCGGGTGCGGCCCTGATGCTGACCGCTGGCGCCCTGATCGCCACCGGCGCCCTTTCCTTTTGGCCGACCATGGGCTGGGCGGTTTGTGGGGCGGTGCTTGCCGATGGCCTCAGTTTCTGGTTAGGGCATCATTTTAAAGAGCGAATACGCTCCTTCCCACTTTTTATCCGTTTTCCGAACATGCTCACCCGGGGTGAAGAATTTTTTCATCGTCATGGCGGCAAGTCGGTTTTCTTCGGCCGCTTTGTCGGCCCTGTCCGGCCGATTATTCCTCTGATTGCCGGCATGCTGCGGATGAGACAGGGGCGTTTCACCGTGTATAATATTCTTTCCGCCCTTGCCTGGGCGCCCGCCTATCTGCTGCCCGGCATGGCCTTTGGCGCATCGCTAGCTCTGGCAGGCGAGGTCGCCGGACGGCTGGCTGTTCTCCTGATAATCTTTATGGCGCTGATCTGGTTGGTCTTCAGCCTCTTTCGCAGGGGATTCTTTTTTATTTGCACCCATTGGCTGGTGTGGGAGAAAAAGCTTATCATCCTTATTGACCGTTCTCCACTCCTGCAGCAATGGTTAGGCGGTTTTTTTGATAAAGATGCCTCTCTGCTCCGTCCACTGATAGTCTTGACGTTCTTTTTTATCGGCGCGATCTGGCTTTTCTTCGGCATCACCGAAGATGTCATGACCGGCGATCCTCTGGTTCAGTCGGGCAAGTCCCTTTATCACCTGCTGCAGGGACTCAGGACGCCCTGGGGCGATACCTTCATGGTGGGGATGACGATGCTTGGGGATGCTGCGGTTACCGTGCCCTTAGCCCTGGCCGTTCTTTTTCTGCTGATGGTGAAAAAAAATTGGCATAGCGCTTTGTTTTTAACAGTCACCGGCACGGGTGGTTTTCTCCTGGTCACTCTTATCAAGCAAATCACCAGGATCCCTCGACCGGTAGATATGTATGGCGGCGCTGTCCACTGGGCCTTTCCCTCGAGCCATGCAACGATGTCGCTGGTTATTTACGGCTTTCTTGCCCTGCTCTGCAGCCGGGGTCTGCCGGTTAAAAGGCGCTGGCTTCCCTTTGGTCTTGCCCTGTTCCTGATTTTAGGCATCGGCTTTTCCCGGCTGTATCTTGGCGCACACTGGCTTTCCGATGTCGTCGGCGGCTTCAGTCTGGGCATGGCCTGGCTGATTATTATGACCATCTGGTATTTGCACGGGAAGAGGCCTTGTACCTGTCATGGTCTGTTCCGATTTTCCTTTTTCGTGTTTATGCTGGCCGCCGCTGTCCACTGGTCAACAGGTTTTACAGATAATCGGCTTCGATACCGGCCACAACATACAACCATGCGAATGTCAGCTGAAACCTGGCTTCAACACGGCTGGCAGCAGCTGCCTACCCATCGTCTTGATCTTGGCGGGGAGAAGGAGCAGGTGCTTAACCTGCAGTATGCCGGAACACTGCCGCAACTTGCGCGATTATTAGAGAAAAGTGGCTGGAAAAAACCAATTCCCCTGACCCCGGCCACAAGCCTGCGCTGGCTGATGGCGGACCCCGGCGTCCTTGACCTTCCCGTTTTGCCGCAGGTCAACGACGGTCGTAATGAATCTCTGCTCCTTATCCACACCCTGTCGGGAACAAGTAAAGATTTTAAAGCCTTGCGCCTCTGGCCTGCCGACGTGCTCATTGGAAAATCCAACCCGCTCTGGATCGGGACCCTGACCCGGATGACTGTTCGTAGTTACATCAAACTGATTTACCTGCCCCGCACCGTGCAGACGGTTTCTCCGGTATCCATACTCCCGGACCTTGCCGGAGCCAAGACCCTTTGCAAACGAACCGGTCAACGGGTTGTTCTCCTCATTGAAAATACGGGAGTGGCCCGGAAATGAAAATCGTTTTTTTTTGCCTCACACACCATTATTGTTCCCGGGTACCACTAAAACTCAGCTTGAATGACATCAGGGATACCATCGCTCTTCCCGGAAAATTTATCGACCTGAAATCAGACATAAATGTTGTGGAATGTGATTTGGGATCGTTGCTGTAGCGATGGTATCCCTTGTTGCGGAGTAATGGTGGTAATCAAATTCTTGTTTGTGATGTCGAATTATTGACGGTGCTACCTTTTACAATGTTGTCAAATAAGTAGCTGTTTTGAGAAAAAGATATATCCTGTTGAAATTAAAGTATATTAAATATTTTATAAGAATTCGGCACAAAAATAGCATTGGTAAAATGGCGGTATGTTTAATCTTATTGAACACGAAATTCGTGAAACCGACACAGTAGATGTTCCTGTATCAACGTTCGAATGTCGGATAGCTGCAGGATTTAGGTTATAATCCAATACTTAAGCAACAAGGACACAAACCATGAATTCCAGAGAACGACGTAATTGTAGAAGGTGTACCATGCATCATCCCGTGATGATGGGTAGTGACAAAAAAAATATACATCTTGCGGAAATTCTTGATGCCGGTGTAAAAGGAATGCGGGTGCGAGTGACCAATCAGACAGGTTTTCAGGTTGGGCGTGAGGTGGAGGTTTCCAGTTTGCCGCTGCATAATCGAGCAGGCGGCATCACGTTACACTGCCAGGTGGCCTGGGAAGATGCAGAGAATTTTGAGGTGGGGCTGAAGTATCTGCAATAGCCTTTTGACGGGTGATGATCCGTCTGCATTTTCATACAAAATTTCTTGTCGGCAGGATGAATCGTGGTTGATTGCAGGACGATTCATCCTGCCGTAATTTTTTTATTTTTGTGAATATCTATCTCCTGTTCATACTTGCCGTTCTTCTTGTTGGTTACCTGTTGGGTTTCACCGTTTCCCTGCTCTCCCTACGCGCTCTTGATCCGGTTTTGCCCGGGGAGTTCGACGGTATCTATGATGGCAGGGAGTATGCGCGCTCCCAGGAATACACAAGGGTAACTACCCGTTTTTCCATGCTCCAGTCCACGCTCATGCTGCCGCTGACCATTTTTTTTATCCTGCTCGGCGGTTTTAATATTCTGGATGGGTGGGCCCGGAGTTTCGGGTTTTCTTCCATTTTCACCGGTCTTGTTTTCACCGGTCTGCTTCTGCTCTTGAGCGGTTTGGTGCAACTGCCCTTTACCCTGTATTCCACCTTTGTTATTGAAAACAGGTTTGGTCTCAACAGGACGACAATCAAAACCTTTGTCCTGGATATCCTTAAAACTTTACTGCTGACAGTACTGCTTGGCGGTCCGGTTCTTGCCCTTATTCTCTGGTTTTTTGAATGGGGAGGCAGCCTGGCCTGGCTTTATTGCTGGTTTCTTGTAATCACCTTAACGGTCATCATGCAGTTTGTGGCGCCGGTTATTATTTTACCTCTTTTTAATCGTTTTGTACCTCTTGAAGACGGGCCATTACGACAGGCTATCACCAACTACGCCGGACGGCAAAATTTTCCCCTGCAGGGTATTTATACCATGGATGGATCCAAACGTTCCAACAAGCTGAATGCCTTTTTTACCGGTTTTGGTCGATATCGAAGGATTGTTTTTTTTGATACCCTTTTAGACAAAATGAACGTCGATGAACTTGTCGCCATTCTTGCCCATGAGATGGGACATTTCAAAAAAAAGCATATTCTGAAGATGATGGTCGCCACCATCCTGCAGACCGGTCTCATGTTTGCATTGTTATCCCTGTTTATACGAAATTCAGGTTTGTTTGCGGCCTTTGGCATGGAGCATCTTTCCATCTATGCCGGCCTTGTGTTTTTCGGCTTCCTTTATTCTCCGATTTCCACAGTACTGTCGATTGTCGGAAACAGGTTTTCCCGGCAATATGAGTATGAGGCCGACGGGTACGCAGTCGCAACGACCGGTCTTGGACCGGAGTTAATTATGGGGCTTAAAAAACTCTGCAGGGCGAACATGTCCAACCTGACTCCCCATCCCCTGCAGGTTTTGTTGCAGTACAGTCATCCGCCGGTTTTGCAACGAATTGAGGCAATCAAAACCATCAAGACAGGGACATGATGGATGCATCCGGCAGACGCTGTGAGTTTGACCTGCAGTTGCGGACCGCCTGGCTCAGGCAGCTCCGGATGGAATTTGAAGATATCTGTTTTCAATACCGGCTGAATCTGCAGCCTCCGGTTTTTGAATTGACCGACTCCAAAACAATCCTTGGTTCCTGGAACGAGCAGCACAGACTGCTCCAAATCAGTGCCCGTTTAATCTGTACTTGTCCCTGGCAGATAACTCTGCAGATCCTTAAGCATGAGATGGCGCACCAGGTGTGCACCGATATTTTTGCCGCGGACAACGGTGGGCACGGGCAGTTATTTCAACGTGCCTGCGGCATGCTTGGGTTAACGGGGCCTTTTTGTCGGGCAAAGGCTGATTGTGCGGGCATCCCGTCGGTGATGGATCCGGTTCTATCACCGCGTACCGAGGCGGGGCGGAAAATATTATCCAGGGTGGAAAAACTGCTGGCTCTTGCTGCGTCTGATAACGAACACGAGGCAGCGCTGGCCATGCAACATGCCGAAGAGCTTCTCCGTCGTTATAATTTGACTCTCAGGCAGGTCGGGGATGAGAATTATCGTCATCTCAGCCTGAACATCGGCAAGCAGCGAATGCCCGGTTACCTGCGTCAAGTTTGTGCCCTGCTGCAGGAGTATTTTTTTGTACGGGTAATCTGCGCCTCGGTCTATGAGCCTGCCCGTGATGTACGTCTGCGGACCATTGAACTGTTCGGACGGCCGGAAAATGTGGCCGTGGCCGAGCATTGCTATTATTTTCTGACGGAAAAACTTCTCGCCTTATGGCAGCAGAGACGGCGCCGGTTTGCAGGCGGCGGACAACGGGCGCGGACTTCCTATTTTCACGGGATCATCGTCGGCTTTCGGAAAAAGCTGGCCGCAGGGACACGGCAGGCGCAACCCGCCGGAGACATGGGCCGGGCAAAGAGTAAGAGTTTGCTTGTGACGGAAGATATTCGCCTGCAGGCTTTTGTTGCCAATTATTTTCCCCGGTTGCAAAAGGGGCGGGGTCGAAAGATTCTGCTTCATGCCGATGCGTACAGGGAAGCGGTCGCAACCGGTAAGACACTGATTTTGCACCGGGTGATGGAGAGTGCGGCGGTTCGAGGCGGCCTACTCGAACAGAGCACTGATTGACCCGCAAATTTCCACAAGCGATCTGCTGCAAGGCCTGAAAACATCATGTCTACTTTGTCACAGCTCCAAAAAGAATCCTCGAAATATTTTAATATGCCTGCGGTCTTTTTGGAGCTGTTCCTCGCGTCCACGCCGTTATTCTGCCTTTCGCCACGATCTTTGTGAAATATGCGGGTTAAGCGGGAGCGTTTTTCAGGCGTTGTAGGATGACACCGGCGATATCCCCGGGAGAACCGGAGCTTGCCGGAATACGGTAGTCGGCCCATTTGCGGTAGAGAGGTTTGCGGGCGTAATAGAGATCATTAAAGCTGCCCGAATCCGGATTGATCAGTCCCCTGGAAGTTTCATTGTTCACCCGCTGCTTGAGGGTGGCAAGATCTACGTCAAGCAGGACCAGCGGTCCGGCCGTTTGCAGGTGTGCCATGCCTTTGTCGCTATAAATGGCGCTGCCCCCGGTCGCGATAATATGATTGTCGGGGTTAAGGTCCAGCAGGGTCTGTTCTTCAAGTTGTTGAAACCGTTTGCTGCCAACCTGGTCCAGGAAGTCCTGCAGGGCCATTCCCGTCCGGGCGGTGATCAGATCATCGGTGTCGAGGAATTGTTTCCCGGATAATCCGGCAAGAACACGTCCAATGGTAGATTTGCCGGCGCCGGCCATGCCGATGAGGATGATATTGGAAAAATTGGCTATCATTGGCTATTCTTTAGAATTGTTCTTGCCGTGCCTCAATAAATACACTACATTTTATAAAATTTTTCGTCGTTTAGTCAAAATCGTCCACCTATTTATAATGTTCCGGCTGATTTTCATAACAGCGTAGCAGTATTACGACAGGGACCTGCGACTTGACGCTATAATAGTTACATGTACATTTCGGACTGTTTTTTTATAGTTCGTGATTTTTAGTTATGTGCCTTATACTGCGAAAATGATCCCCCGGCACGTTGTTATTTTTCCGCTTTCCGCCTTTTTCGGCATTTCGGTCTGTTATGGAGGAACGACCAATGAAACAAAATCAACTGCGATTACCACTGATTAGCTCCGCCGTTATTCTTTTAATTATTTCCCTGCTGGTCTATTTTACCCTGACCACTCCGGAAGGGTCGGTTGTCGGTTCCGTTGGGTCCATTGTTCTGCTAATTATTCGGACAGCCCAGACGGCTATCGGTCTTGCTCTGGGTCTTATTATCTGTCTCGCTGTCTTGACGGGGATCTTTCTTGGCGCGATAGCTCTTGTCAGTGGCGCCGCCGCTTCGAAGATGTATGAGGGGCTGCGACAGAATATCCTTTGCTGGCTGGCACCCCTTGCCGGATTGTTCAAATCAAATGACGGGGAAAAGCTGCAGGCCGAATTAACGGCGTTCGGCGACACCATGAAAGCTGATTTTACCCGTTTTATCGCTCCGGTGCGCCGGGAGTTGGCAACGATTGAAGAGGCTATTGAGAGCAAGGTGAAGACCTTGCGCGGACAATTAAGCGAGGTTGAGAACACTATCGACGATAAGGCGTCTGCAGAGCAGTTGGCAACCGTGACGGCTGAGGTCTCCTCCGTGAGTGAGACGTTAAGCGGCACAGAGGCCAGTATAAAGACTCTTGAGGCCAAGGTTGAGCAGGCCGTTCAACAGGCCGGTGCTGTTGATGCTGAAAAAATTCTTGGTGATGTTCCTACCCGGCTGGAGACGCTTGAGCAGCAGGAAGCGCCTGCACCGGTTGATCTGCAGCCCCTTGAGGAAAAGATCAGCGGTCTCCAGGCTGAAATGAACAAGGTGATCAAACCGCTTGAGAAAAAGATCGCCGCACTCACAGCCGAGATTGATGTCCTGAAAACAGCCCGGGCTCAACAGCCGGTAGCCGAAAAACCAGCGGTTCAGGGAAAAGCAGCAGCTCCCACCAAAAAGAAAGAAATAAAAAAGGCAGAGGTCAAGACAGCGCCTGAACCGGATTCGGAACATCGTCTTCTGAGCTATTTTGCCCAAAAGGAAGATAAGAAAAAACTGGAGGACTTGGTTGCCCAGACCCTGAAAAAAGATATGACCTATGCTCAGGTCACCAAATTTCTGGTCAAGGAGATGGGCAAGGAAGGCGGAAAAATTATCAGCGAACATCCCTCGCTGGCAAAGGATTATATTCGCCAGTGTCGGAGAAAGGCCTGATAGGCATCCTGATATTGTAACCTAAATTGAGCGTTTCACTCATTTGCAAAATTAAAAAAGATTATGATAACAGATTGCTTAGTGAACAAAGTGTTGCAAATGAGTGAAACCCGATAGGATTTCCATTTTAGCACAATCTGCTTCGTCACCGGTTGCTCCATGTAGGCACAACTACAATAAAACAACCGAATCCTCGCATCTTGTACCAAAATGAAAATCGCTCAATTTAGGTGTAAAAGAGAAGAGTCAGGGAGTAAATAAAGGTCGGAAGCCGGGAAAGGCTTTTCGGCCTTTTTTTTGCGGCCTCGATCAAGCAGGAATGCGGGTACCGGTCCGTGGAACCAGTTCCTTGAAAAACTCTATGGAGGGGTATCTTTCTGAATAACGGACCTGTTTACGGCTCGAGGGCCGGGCAACAAAGATGAGTTGTCCTATGCCATAGGATTCCGCAGCCGCCAAGACCTTTTCCGTATCATCAGCTAAAAGTGTTCGACTTTTATCCAAATTCAGCGTGTCTTCCAGACGCTGCCAGAATATTAGGCTTTCTTTGGCTACGCCGATTTCTTCCGCGCAGATGATACGGTCAAACCACGGCCCGATTGAGGTTTTTTCCAGCTTGATGGACAAGGTTCCGGAGTGGGCATTGGTGATGAGGTACAGTTTTTTTCTTAAGGTAAGGCAAAACTCTAAAAATTCGATTACATAGGGATGCACCCCGATAAGATGGTTTATCCGCATTTTCAGCTCGGGGATGTCCAGGCCCAGTTCATGTGACCAGTAGCCCAGGTCGGTCCAGTCCAGAGTGTTTTCCACAGCCCGGTAACGGGCCAGCAGCTCTTGCCGGGCCTCTTCCACAGATATATTATGGAGCAGGCTGTAGTGTTCAGGGACATATTGTTCCCAGAAATAATCGTCAAAATGCTTGTCAAGCAATGTGCCGTCCATATCCAGCAGGACGGTATCTATGTCGTCCCAGCACAGAATCGGAGATATTTTTTCTGGTTGCCTGCCGTCAACTTTCATAGAGTCACATCGCTTTTATTAACCACGCGCATTACGCTTTTGATAAAAACTCTAACACATTCTCTATTTGTTTGAAAAGATATTCTTCTTCCGTTATCGGCACGATAAGGCGGTGATCGGGAGTCAGCCGGATTTCTGATTTTCTTCTCGCTTTTTTTGCCTTTTTCTTTTCCTTTGCAATAAGGGCAAGCAATGTTCCAGGATCTACGTTAGGGGTTTCGATAAAGGTGAAGATCAGTGAGTCTGCGCCCTGTTCAAGTTTATCGACGCCCAGGTTGCGCAAGGAGTGCTTCAGGCTGATCATTCGGCACAGGGTCACCGCCTCCTCGGGCAATCGGCCGTAACGATCTTCAAGTTCTTCCATCAGATCGGCAAGAACTTCCGGTTCATCATTGCCCGCCAGGGATAACCGACGATACACATGGTAACGCTGGGCGGTGTCCCGAATATAGTCCTCGGGAAGATAGGCAGTGATTTTGAGGTTGATTTCCGGATCGGGTGGCGGCCCATCCGTGCCGTTTTTCCGTAGTCGCTTCAGGTCCTCCACGGTCGACTGTAAAAGATCAAGATAGAGGTCATAGCCCACAGCGGCAATGTGACCGGACTGGGAAACGCCAAGCAGGTTGCCGCCGCCCCGAATCTGCAGATCGTTCATGGCCAGTTTAAAACCGCTGCCTAATTCCGACGCATCCATAAGGGCCCGTAATCGCTTTTTGGCATCAGGAGTCAGGTTGTCTATGGATGGGACCAGAAGGTAGGCATAGGACTGTCTCGAAGATCGGCCAACCCGACCGCGTAACTGGTAAATATCAGCAAGCCCGAGATGGTCGGCTCGGTTGATGATTATGGTGTTGGCATTGGCAATGTCCAGTCCCGACTCGATAATGGTTGTGCAGACCAGGATATCCAGCTCATGATTGATAAAGCGCACCATAACGTCTTCTATCTGCGCGGCAGGCATTTGGCCATGACCTATTCCGATTCGGGCATGGGGAACAAGGTCGGTAAGATGCTCCGCCACCCTGGCAATGGTGCGCACCCGGTTATGGACAAAAAAAAGTTGTCCACTCCGTTGCAGTTCACGCAGGACGGCTTCCCGGATTACCAGATCCTCATAGCGGGCAAGAAAGGTTTTGACCGAACGACGTTCCCGTGGTGGTGTGGAGATGACCGACAAGTCGCGAATACCGAGGAGTGACATTTGCAGGGTCCTTGGAATCGGGGTGGCGGTCAGGGTCAGGACATCAATGGATTTTTTCAGTTTTTTAATTTTTTCCTTATGGGAGACTCCGAATCGATGCTCTTCATCAACAATGAGCAGGCCGAGCCCGGCATAGGAAATATCTTTTGACAGCAGGCGGTGGGTCCCTACCACAAGATCAATGGTCCCCTGTTTAAGGCCGGTGCGGATGTCCCGTTGTTGGCTGGTGGAACGAAAACGGTTAATACAGGCGACTTCAACCGGAAACCCCTGGAACCTTTCCCTCAATGTCGCGGCATGCTGCTCGGCAAGCACGGTTGTCGGCACCAGGAAGGCAACCTGAAAACCATCTTCAATTGCTTTAAATGCGGCCCGGATGGCAATTTCCGTTTTACCATAACCGACATCACCGCAGATGAGCCGGTCCATGGGTTGTTCGCCCATCATGTCATTAAGCACGTCTTCAATAGCCAGTGCCTGGCCATGAGTTTCCTCATAGGCAAAGGAATCTTCAAGCCGGCGGTAGAGCTCTCCGGGTGGCGAGAACTGATGCCCTTTTTCAAGTTCACGGCGGGCATAGATATCGAGCAGCTCCTGAGCCACCTTCCAGACCGCATCGGTGACCTTTTGTTTGGTGGTCTGCCAACGGTTTGAACCCAGGCGATCAAGCCGTGGCTGCCGATCGCTGAGTCCCTGGTAGCGGCTGACCCAGTACAAGCGGTCCACCGGCACATAGAGTTTGTCGCCGCCCCGATATTCTATCAGCATGAAATCACCGCGGTTCCCGGCAAGTTTCATATTGACAAGGCCGTGAAAACTTCCCAGGCCATGATCCCTGTGGACAACGATGTCACCGGGTGTCAGGGTTTCCAGTTGGACAGGTTCACCCTGTCGTTTACGCTGTTTCCTCCTTTTGACCAGTAGTCTTTTTTCACCGAAAAGCTCGGCAGTGGAAAGAAAATGCAGTTTTTCGGACTCCAGATCAAATCCATGGGAAAGAGCATGCTCAATGAGGTAGATCCGGCCGCCAGCAAGGTTTTTAGAGTCGACAGGAAGGCTTATTCTGTCCGCCTGCAGCTTGTAACCGGCAAGCATCTCTTCCATATGGGCGGCTTGCTGTGATGATTTGCAGGCAATAACAGTGGCCTCGTTGTTTGTTGTCCAGTTGATAAGCCGGTCAGCCAGTGGGGCAAGCAGGCCGCGTTTTTGCCGTTGCAGCTCAATTTCCTGGGCAAGCAGACTGTGGTTGCCGCTTTGTATCTCGATGGTCTCGTCTTGGCTGTCAGGATCAGGAAGGTGACAGAGCGCAACATGGGAGGCAGAGTTGAAAATTTTTCCCTGCTCTTTTGCTGAGACAAATAATTGTTCAGGGGGAAGAGCCGGTTTTCGGGCTGCCAGGGTCTCGGTAAAATTTGCCTTGATTCGCTCCCAAACCAGCTCATTTTGCTGTTTACAGCCGACAGGATCCAGGGTCACCATGAGAATATCCTGCGGCAGGTAATCAAAAAATGTCTGGATCTTATGGTCATAGAGCAGCGGCAGGAAAAATTCGCAGCCGGCAAAGGGGATGCGGGCTGTCATCTGTTCAAGGAGCTCTTGCTGAGTTTCCTGGGGCCAGGGATAGGTGTTTATTTCCTGTTGAAGATGTTCAGACCATTTTTTCTGTTTGCCGGTGCCGGGAAAAAGAAGGTCGGTTGCAGGCAGGAGAATAGCCTCATCAAGTATTGTTTTTGAGCGCTGACTTACGGGGTCAAAGGCACGGATGGATTCAATGGTGTCGCCAAAAAAATCGAGGCGGAGCGGAAGCGATATTCCACCTGCAGATGGCGGGAAAATATCAATTATTCCTCCCCGGACAGCCATATCTCCGATACGTCGAACCATGTCGCGGTTTTCATATCCGGATTTGTTGAGAGCGTTGATCAGTTGTTCGCGATCAGTTTCTTCACCACTGATGATGAGTTCACAGTGATCGTTAAGAGCTTGCTTGGGGATGACGCGACGTAAAACAGCCTCAACAGAAGTGAACATGATCAGCGGTTCACCGGCATCCTGGAGCTGGTAGAGGGTTGAAAGCCGGGCACCGGTTGTGGCCGGGTCGGGAGAGAGTGCGGTATACGGCGGGATCTCAAAACTCGGGTATATGAGAATGCGGGCAGTGGTAAAGAGCGCTGTATCGCGGGCAACAACCTCAAGCTGTTCATCGGCGGGTACAATACAGCAAACGGTTTTTTTCAGCTGGCTGCAGGCCCTGGCAAGAAACAGCTGCCCACTGCTTCCGGCCAGACCGGTAATATCAAGCTGTCTGCGACCGTTTTCCCGCAGCCGCCTGAGAATCGACTGCATAATATAAACAGGTTAGAACGACCCGCCCATGGTAAAATCCCAGTTCGAGCTGTCTTCTCCGTCCTGTTTGTCAAGATTGTAGCCCCAGGCCAGGCGAATTGGTCCCATGGGGGACATCCACATGAAGCCGACACCCGCAGTCTTTTTGAAGTCTCCGAAATCCCAGTTGTCATCGACACCGTAGACGTTACCAAGATCGGTAAAAACCTCACCATGCAGCCCGGCCTCTTCAACCAGCGGAAACTGGACGGCAATATTAGTATACCACATCTTGTCGCCGCCGATTTTTTCATTGGTGACCGGATCAACAGGACTGATGCTTGTCGAAGAAAAGCCGCGGATACTGTTCATGCCGCCAAGGTAGAAGCGTTCATAAACAGGGAGTTTCTTTTTGTCACTGGCAAAGACCTGGCCAATGGCCCCCTTGATGTGAAAAATCGATTTCCAGAACATGGGGAAATACCAGCTGCTCGAGCCCTCAAGTTTGGTAAAATCGGCGTCACCGCCCAGCCAGCCACCGGCATGGCGGACAATAAAGGAATTTCTTGAGCCGGAGTCTGGAACAAACCGCCGGTTGAGGGTATCCCGGAGGAAACGGACATGAACCGCGCTTGTCAGGTTGATATCTTCGGAATCCTTGATGATCTGGGAGGCATTTGCTGCAACATTACTGAGTGTTGTGTTATCTAAAGAATACCCATAATAGATATACCATTTTTCAAAGAACGGGTGGCCGAAGCGTAGTCCTCCGCCAACGGAATCCTTTGTGTAATCGTCGTAGTCTCTGCGCCAGTTGAACAGGTCAATACCGGCGGAGACGTTGGAGTCCAGAAATCTGGGGTTAGTGTAACTTAAATTGAAGCGAGTGGTTATGCCGCTTAGGTTGACCGACAAAGAGAGCCTGTTGCCGGTGCCAAGCAGGTTGTTTTCGGAGATTTCACCCATGAACAGCACCGATTCCGAGGAAGAGTATCCCGCGCCGACACTGAACTGACCTGTGGACTTTTCCTTGACCTCGACAATAACGTTCATCTTGTCTTCGTCCATGGTCGGTTGCGGCGTGACTGTGGCGTCCTCAAAAAAATCAAGTCGTTGCAGCTTTCGGGTGGATGTTCTGATTGCTTTGGAATCAAAAAGCCCACCTTCTTTCACGGTAAGATCCCGCCGGATGACATTGTCACGGGTCCGGGTGTTGCCCCGAATCTCCACCCGGTTAAAGTACACCAGTGAGCCTTTGTCTATATTCAGGGTAATGTCTACCCTTTTTCCGACCTTGGATTTGTTGACTTTTGGATTGATCTCAGCAAAGGCGTATCCGTGTTCCGCATAGAGATCGGTTAATTTTAAGGTGTCGTCCCGCAGGACTTTCCGGTTGAGGAATTTTTCCTTGCGAATAGTCAGCATGGAAATTAATTTTGCCTTATCCTCAATGAGATCTCCTTCAATGTCAACCGTGCCCACTCGGTAACGCGGCCCTTCTTCAACAGGGAAGGTGATATAGAGCGCATCGTTTTTTTCTTCAACCTGCGGTTCACCGACCTTGGCCTCGATAAAACCATTATTATGATAAAAGGCGGCGAGTCGGCCGGCATCCTGCTGCAGGACATCCATTTTCAAAACTCCGCTTTCCGTCAGCCAGGAAAGCCAGTTCCAGGTGCCGGTCTGGATGACATCCTCAAGATCTCCGTCATCATAGGCGCTGTTGCCCTGAAAGGAGATGCCTTTGATGGATATCTTTTTCCCCTCCTGGATTTTGAACTGGACGTCGGCCGTATCTTTTGTGGGATAACTGAGATTGGCCGCAACCTTGGTGTTGAAATATCCCTTGGACTTATACAGTCCCTTGATCCGCTGGACGGCATTGTTTATTTTATTTGGATTGACAATGGTATTTGGCGCAATATTCGCGGCTTCTCGAACATCATCTTCAGATATCGCATCGCTTCCACTGAAGTTGACAGTCTTGATCAGTGGCTTTTCCTTGACGACAAAGGTGACGGTCTTGCCGGTTGGCGAATCGGTGACATCAATGGCCACATCGTCAAAATAGCCCATGGAAAAAACAGATTTGAGATCTTGACGAAGGGCTGCCGCGTCATAAAAGTCTCCGGGTTTAGTGGTAATTTTGCGAAGGATGGCGCCGGAGTCGATCCGTTTGTTGCCGGCCGGAGCAATGGAGGAGATGATAAAATTTCGGTTGCTGTAGCTCAGGATATCTTTGACTGCGTCGCGGGTAAGCGTATCCATCGCCCCTGTCAGTGAAGTTTCCTGAAAAACACCTTCAGGAGTCCCGGGGTTGAGCACATCAAAAACGGTAACATCTATTTCCATACCCTTACCGACCTTGGTCAGGCTGCCGACGGCAACATAATCATAGCCGGTTTTGTCGGCAATCCGTCTCAGCGTCTTTGCCGGTGGAGGCCAGGCCCCGGAGTAATCAACAAGTGCTTCCGCCTCGCGCCTTGGCAGCAGGGTAAAATTTTTTGTCTGCAGTTCTTTTTTTAGAGCCTGATCCGCTTGTTGCTGAAGGTTCAGCCGGTCGGAAGCGTTAATCCTCAAGGGGAGAAAGGCGGTATTTTGTTCGGCCGCAAGCGTCGAGGTCGGTAAGAGCATCGACAACAGAAAAAGCAAGAGCAACAGGGCCGGTGAAACACCTTGGGAGATGTGTCGAAACTGTGATGTCAACTGCATGTATGCTTCCTGTGAAAGTTGTTTATTCTCGGTGAGTAGTATTAAACGAAGATCTTCAGACTACAATGCTGTTAAGTCATACTCTATTTAGTATTCTTTCGTCAATGTATCATCGCCGTAAATCATCATTTTGCCATGCCGGGGAAAATGCGGCGGTTCATGATCGGTCTGGACGTTCATCATCGGGTAGATGCATGGGATTAAGAAGTTCGGCCACCCGGTCATGGAGCAGAAGGGCCAGGGTCTGTTTGTCTTTTGTCGTGTAATCGATGGTCGGGATGGGCCTGCCGATACGAATTTCGACCTCTCCTCCCCGGGGCAGAAGCTTTCCCTTGGGAAGAACCTGAGAGACGTTGTTAAATCCCACGGGTACCACCGGTACGCCGGACTTAATTGCCAAAAGGATGGCGCCGGTCTTAAAGGGATGCAGGCGACCGTTTTTACTGCGGGTCCCTTCCGGGAATATGAGGACGGAACTACCGTCAGCGATACGCTTTGCCGCCTTGTTCAGGCTTTTCAGGGCCTTTCTGCCGTGCGAACGGTCAATGGAAATAAAGCCGACCTTGCGCATGGCCGGGCCGAAGAGGGGGATCCTGAAAAGCTCTTTTTTTGCTATCCATCTGAAATCATGCGGGAACCGCGCCTGAAAGCTGTAGATGTCGAATTGACTGGTATGATTGCCGGCAAAGACATAGGTCTGCTCTTTGTCGATATTTTCCATGCCGGTCACCCGGATGCGCACTCCAACAACCCGGGTGAGTATGATTGCCCAGAGCCGAGGATAGATCTGCGCCTTAACCTGAGAGCGTTTCAGCAGACTGGTGTCCAGGATTGCCAGCAGACAGACGGTCGTGGTGACAAGGGGGACCAGGGCAAGAAAAATCAGTGAACGAAAAAATTGGAGCGGCGGCATAAAAATATTTTGATATCAGCTTGTTAACTCAAAGATAAGGTATGCTGCATTGGCAGGATAATTATTTTGTGTCTCTTTATCAAGAAGATCAATTGATAGCATAATTGCTGGTAAAAGACACCTGTTTTCCGGATCGTCTGTTCCCGTTGTTGTGTTGACGATTCGTCCCGGATCGTCTATGGTGCGCGTTTTATTACTCAGGATAATTTTCCGGTAAGGACCCGCTTTGAAGAGGCATTATTTACAGGGTGCCTTGAATGTGTCGGGACAGTTTTATCCGAAAATCTCTTGAGGCAGGGCCTGCCCTTGCCGGAGCAAGGGGGTTTCATCGTTCGTTGTGGCCGGCCAATCTGGTCCAGCCATGCTGGTTTATATGAAAGGAGACGCTGAAACTTCAACTTCCGGTTTACTTTCATTATTCGCTGTGGCTGTGGCTTAAAATTTCGGTCCAGCCAGGCTGGTTACAGACAAAGAGGAGTACCATGGCAAAGATACACGTAAAAACCCCGGTCGTTGAACTGGATGGCGACGAAATGACACGCATCCTGTGGGCCTTTATCAAGGAAAGGTTGATTCTGCCCTACCTCGATATTGATTTAAAATATTATGATCTGTCCATTGTAAAACGTGATGAGACTGATGACCAGATTACCATTGATGCGGCCAATGCGATCAAAAAATACGGCGTAGGTATTAAATGTGCCACCATCACCCCGGATGAAGCACGTGTTGAAGAGTTCGGGCTCAAGAAGATGTGGTCTTCCCCGAACGGCACGGTTCGAAATATTATCGGCGGCACGGTGTTCAGACAGCCGATTATCTGTAAAAATATTCCCCGGCTTGTTCCGGGCTGGACCAAGCCCATTGTCATTGGCCGTCATGCCTTTGGTGATCAGTATAAGGCAACTGATTTTCTCATTCCGGGCTCCGGCAGACTGACAATGCGATTTGAACCTGCGGATGGCGGCACTCCCATTGAGCGTGAGGTTTTTGATTTCCCGGGCAGCGGCTGTGCCATGGGAATGTACAACCTTGATGATTCGATCCGTGGTTTTGCCCGTTCCTGCATGAATTATGCGCTCAACCTTGGCTGGCCGCTGTATTTGTCGACCAAAAATACGATTTTGAAAAAATACGACGGCCGTTTCAAGGATATCTTTCAGCAGGTATTTGACCAGGAATTTGCCGATCGTTTTGCAGAAATCGGCATCAGCTATGAACATCGACTGATTGATGACATGGTGGCGGCGGCAATGAAATGGGAAGGGGGCTTTGTCTGGGCCTGCAAGAATTATGACGGTGACGTTCAGTCCGATACCGTGGCCCAGGGATTCGGTTCCCTTGGTCTGATGACGTCGGTGCTGTTGACCGAGGACGGAAAAACGGTTGAGGCCGAAGCCGCCCATGGGACGGTGACCAGGCATTACCGTGAGCATCAGAAGGGGAACGCGACCTCAACAAATCCCATAGCCTCTATTTTTGCCTGGACTCGTGGTTTGTATTATCGCGGCACCTTTGATGACACGCCCGAGGTGGTCCGGTTTGCCGAGACCCTGGAAAGGGTGTGTATTGCAACCGTTGAATCAGGTTCTATGACCAAAGATCTTGCTCTACTGATCGGCGGCGACCAGGAATTTTTAACTACGGAAGAATTTTTAGCCAAGCTTGATGAAAATCTACGGGCTGCCATGGCATAGCGAAAGATATTCCAAGAGCAGAAGATGGGCATGGAGTCGAACAAAACCGACCCGCTGCCTGCGGATATCCGCGGGCAACGGGTCACCACCCTGATTGCTCTATGTCGGCTTGTCGTCAATCAGCCGGGTATACTATAATTACATGATTGCAATCAGTGAACTTCGAATTGTAAACTGAACTTCCATGGGCGGGAATGTCTCTTGTCGCAAGCGTAAAAGATGTGCTCTTTCCTGCCCGCTGTCTTGCCTGTGATAAGCAGCTCGACCGCTACCGGCTGCCGCTTCTCTGTGAGGACTGCCGATCCCGCCTCTCTCCCATAACAGCTCCCCTTTGCCTCTGCTGCGGAATTCCGTTTCCCGCAGGTGAGAATCATCTCTGTGGCGACTGTCTTTCAGGCCGCTGGCCCTTTGACCTGGCCAGGGCTCCCTTCCTGTATGAGGAACCGTTGGTTTCATTGATCCACAAATGGAAGTTCGGCCGGCAGCTGACCGGCCTTGCAACCATGGCTCATCTCTCAGTACGCTCAACCGTTATTTCCCATCTTGCAACTCCGGATTTAATATTTCCCGTTCCTCTGCATAAGCGCAGGTTACAGCAGCGCGGCTTTAATCAGGCCTTGCTCTTTGCAAATAAATGTTTTCCCGACTGGGGCGATAAAATTATTCATGATGGATTACGCAGGGTCAGGGCGACGATACCGCAAATAACCTTGACGGGGGCGGAACGAAGAAAGAACCTGATCGGGGCGTTTTCCTTGAGACAACCCCGCCTGGTTAAAGGTAAATCCGTTCTCCTGATTGATGATGTCGTAACGACCGGATCAACGGTGTGCGAATGCAGCCGGGTTCTTCGGCATTGCGGCGCCGCTCGGGTTGAAATCTTTACTCTTGCCAGGGCGTTATAGCGCAGATTGTTTGTTGTTGTTTTTTAGCGCCGGTCAGCTTGCTTTTTTCCTTTTTTCTGTACGCTGAAATTTATCGATATTTTTTTCAAAAAAAAATGAACGGACGAAAAAAGTGCAGCTGCAGGCAGATAAAAAGAATGGAAGGTTTGGGTCGTTTTTTTGTGAGTATTGAAGAGTATTGTGGAGAAATGTTTAGAAATCGTTAGGAATATATTTGTGGAAAACCTGTTGATATCTTTTTTTTACTGACGTAACTATTTGAATTTTATTTATATTAATGCTTTTCTTTCATAGAATATGAACTGAGGCCACTTTAAGGCTATCAATACTGCTAAACCCTCCCGCCTGCAGGGGGTTGTATTTTGTTTATTGTTTGGAGGATTTTTTCAGCAAATCAGGCCAAACCGGTTTTGACCTTGGCATGCATTTTCGCTAATCATAACGCATCAACTTGAAGGCTTCTTCATAAGGGTGCTTTGAAGAATTAGATATTTTGTTCGAGGACAAGGAACAGTGAAAATATAAAGCGCAGCATAGTAATCATATGTGAGCATTTTTCTTTTCGCTGTGACGCAGTAATCGGGCAAGATAGCAATTTTTCAAGGTGGTCATAATAGACGAACTCGTAAAAAGTCTGAGCAATTCTTAAAGATGGCTAAGTAAAAGCACAGATATACAGGTAAGCGGAGCGCAGCGGAGACTCCGAGGAGTAGTGTTCCAGAGCGGGTCTTAATTAGACATGTAGTATGTTGAGAATCGCTCTGGGACACACGACGCAGTAGATCGAAGTTTTTACGATGCCATCATAATAGAGCCGTGTACGTTATATTTGGTTCTATCTTTTTGCCGGAAACGGAATTTTTCATAACAGCGTAGAGCGGTGTTGTCGTTACGGCTGAATTAATGTGTTCCAGCAGTATTTGTTAGAAATAAGTTGTTTCTGTTGAGAGTTTGAAAAGGGGGAAGGGTGCAGTATGTTGTGGGATACGATCAGAGAATCTTTACATCAGTCACTACCTGAAAATGAATTCGGTCTGTGGATTAAGCCTCTTTGCTGTGAAAAGTCCGGGAAACAGGAGCTGCATCTTTCAGCCCCGGATCGTTTTTTCCGGGCCTGGATAGAAGAGCATTATCTTGATTTGATACGTAATGCTGCCCGGGAGGTAGCGGGCTCTCCACTTACCGTACACCTTTGTGTCTCAACTCAGGCAGCGTTTGCGATTGAAAATAAAAAACAGGGTCAGCTCCGTCTGCCGGGAACGACAGTCCCGACCCGACGAATTCGTTCTCTGCATCCAGCGTATACCTTTGATCATTTTATGGTTGGCGAGAGTAATGTTCTGGCCCGTTCTGCCTGTGATGCCCTGTCCAACAGCGATTACGCCTATGGGAATTGTTTGTTCATGAACAGCGCCACCGGTCTTGGTAAAAGCCATCTGACCCAGGCCGTTGTGCACCAGGTGCTTGATACGGCGCCGGCAACCCGGCTTCAGTATTTGACCGCACAGCAGTTTTCCGCTGAAATGGTTAAAAATATTCGCGCAAAATCAATGGATCGGTTCAGCCGAAAGTATGTCCGTGATTGTGATCTGCTGCTTGTAGAGGATGTGCATACCCTTACCGGGAAAAATAAAACCCAGGAAGAATTGAATACAGTCCTGGACTATCTGATTAAATCCGGACGCAGGGTAATTCTGACTTCTGCTGTAGCGCCGCGTAAACTTAAAGGGCTTGATGAAGATTTTCGTTCCCGCATGACTTCGGGTCTGGTGGCAGGTATCCAGGCGCCTGAATATGAAACCAGGACACGGATTATTCGCCATAAAGCAGAAAACCATGACCTGGAGCTCTCTGATGTACTGGTGGACTTTCTTGCCCGCCATCTCAAGGGTGATGTCAGGCGAACGGAGAGTGCCTTGATCGGCATTCGGGCCAAATCCTGTCTGCGGGATGTACCGCCGGACATAGCGCTGGCCCGTGAAGTGCTGGAGGGGCTTATCGGCTCCCCACCCGAGGTGGACGGCAAGACTATTCGGGATTTCATCGGTTGTCAGTATAATGTCTCCATAGAGGATCTGACGTCCAGGTCACGCAAGCGCTCTATTACCTTCCCCCGGCAGGTAGCCATGTATTTGACCCGTAAGTTTACCGATCAGTCACTTTCTGATATCGGCGCCCTGTATAATCGGGATCATTCCACGGTGTTGCATGCCATCAAGGTGATCACCCGCGACAGGTCAAAAAAGACAGCTATTCGCCGGCAGCTTGACTTGTTGAGCCGTAAGTTGAACAAGTAGAAAAATGTTTTTTTCACACAGGGTCGAGGCTGGACGAAACAAGCGAGGAGCGAGATTCTGAAAAAGGCAATCGTACTGAATGGCTTCATCTCTATTAGCGCCCCTATCGCTTAAAAATAAACCCCTTTTACCTCTTTTTCCTCCTGTTCCAGCTCTTTTGTCAGGATGCGTTTTGCCGACTTCCAGGCCTCTTTGGTCATATCGTTAATGCCTATGCCCGCCCAGCCGAATCCACAGATATGAAGCGAGGGCATGCCCGCATGCAGTTCCCGACGCCAGGCGAGCAGGGCCGGGTAACCTTCCTCAAGCTGCGGAATGCCGCTTTTCGGTCGCAGGACCCGGGCAAAAGAAGGTGGTTCGGGAAGCTCCATGAGGCTGGTCATATCCTGATATACTCTGGTGATGAGTTCTTCATCAGAGAGTTCCAGCCGTTCCGGATGCCTTCGTCCACCAACGAGAACCTCAAGCAGTTGGTGTCCAACCGGCGCCCTGCCGGGGAACATATGCGAAGAAAAGAGCGCGCCCAGGGCAAAGCGCTCTTCTGATTCCGGGGCGAGATAGCCAAAACCAAATGGAATATTGGCGGCATCGGTAAAGCCTAAGGCGACGGTTGCAATGCGGGCCTCGGCAACCCGTTCCAGCGGCGGAGTTTTGACCCTGTCAAGCCCGCCAAGGAGCGTCATACTCTGATTGACCGGCAGGGCCAGGACAAGATGACGGCAGCTGAAGCTGTTCTGGCCGGTAACGACCAGCCATCCCTGATCCATCCGTTTAATTGTCTGCGCCGATGTCCGGTACATAATCTCCCGGTTTGCCTCAAGGTTTGAGGCCAGCCCCTGTGCCAGTCTCCCCATACCGGCATGAAAGCTGGTCATTGCCGGCAGTCCTTTTTCCTTTTTTGTCCTGTCTTTTGTCCGTGCTTTTTTCCAGAGTCCCCTGATAACCGAGCCGGAATCATGCTCAATGGCCCGTACTCCGGCCATGACCCCGTCAATGCTGAGCCGGTTGATGTCCCCGGCATAGGTGCCGGTGAATACTGCGTCGGCAAAGGGGAGCAGGGCGCCTCCGAAGCGATATTTCACCCAGTCGGCCACTGTGGGTTGGCCGGGCATCGGTTTTTTCCATAAATCGGCGAGCACCCGCAATTTTGCAGACAGAGGAATGAGCGGTGCCTGAATGATCCTGGCCGGGCTTTGAGGAATGGTTTGCAGGGCGCCGTTTAAGCAGATATAGCGGACAAATTTCTTGAGAGGCGCCTTTTCCATCTCCCGGGTAAGTCCGGCGAGATGCACGAGGACTCTGCTTTCCAGGCAGTTGTCCAAAAAACCATGGGCGCCCCATTCAGCAAGATACCCCTCTTCACTGTGACTTTGAATGGCTCCGCCCGGGTGGTTGTTTTTTTCCAGCAGCAGCAGATTGATCTCTGGTCGTTTGTCCCGCAGGAATCGGGCGACACTCAAGCCGGACAGGCCGGCTCCGATAATGAGAACATCATAGGTTGGGGTTGTCATGGGAAACGTTTTCAGTATTTTGATGTTGTACTTTGATGGGTAGTGCGGCACATGAAAAAATTAATGGCGCTTGCCGGTTCCCGATGGATCGCCGTGTTTCGCCGGCTCTCCACCTCTTGACAGAAAAAGAATCATGATTATCTATATTGGCCGAACAACGAGGTCTTGGCTCAATAGAGTATCATAACAAGACCATGTGATATAGACAAGAGTTGTACGTCCAACCATAAAAAAAGAGGAAGGCCAATATGAGCACCGAACAGGTTGAAACCAAACAGTTTCAGGCGGAAACACGAAAAGTCCTTGATATTGTAATTAATTCTCTCTACACGGAACGGGATATCTTTGTCCGTGAACTCGTCTCCAACGCGGCTGATGCCCTGGAAAAATATCGGCATTTAAGTCTGGTTGAAAAGCCGGAATTTGACGCCCATGTACCCCTTGAAATTGTTATTGACTGTGAGGAGAAGAAGCATGTCCTGACTATCAGCGATACCGGTATCGGCATGACCCGGGAGGAATTGGAAACAAATTTAGGGACCATCGCCCATTCCGGCTCCGGCCGTTTTCTGGAAGAGCTGGCTGAGGCGGCAAAAAAAGATGTCAACCTGATTGGTCAGTTCGGAGTTGGCTTTTACTCGGCCTTCATGGCAGCAAAAAAAGTTCGGGTGCAGACCCGTTCCTGGGACGGCAGCGAAGGGCATGAGTGGTGCTCGGACGGAAGCGGCACCTATACGATCAAGCCCTGTGAAGGATTGCACCGCGGGACAAAGATAATTCTTGAGCTGAAAGATGACGCCCATGAATATGCGACCAAGTTCACCATAGAGCGTATTATCAAGCAGTATTCAACCTTTGTCCCCTTTCCGGTCAAGGTCGAGGGTAAGACCGTCAACACCGTGCAGGCGATCTGGACCAGATCAAAGAGTGAAATCACCGACGAGGAATACACGGAATTTTACAAGTTTGTCGGCAATGCCGTGGATGAGCCGCTCTACCGGCTGCATTTTTCCGCTGACGCGCCGCTGGCTATTAATGCCCTGCTCTATGTGCCCAGGGAAAACATTGAGACGCTTGGCATGGGCCGTATGCCGTCGGGGGTGAACCTTTACTGTCAACGGGTGTTGATTGACCAGCACAGTGAAAATATCCTTCCCGAATGGCTCAGGTTTGTTAAGGGAGTGGTTGATTCCGAAGATCTGCCGCTCAATATCTCCCGTCAGTCCTTGCAGGATAATGCCCTGGTGATGAAACTGCGCAAGGTGATCACCAAACGGTTTATCAAGTTTCTTGCCGAGGAGGCCGGCAGGGACAAGGAAAAATATCAGCAGTTCTGGAAGACATTCGGCATTTTTATTAAAGAGGGCGTGACCACTGATTTCGAGTTCCAGAAAGATCTCGGCAAGCTGCTCAGGTTTGAATCCTCCGCCGCAGATCCTGGAGAATTGATTTCCCTTGATGAGTATATCGGGCGGATGAAAGAAGGCCAGGATAAAATTTATTATATTAATGGTCCCAGCCGTCAGGCTATTGAACAGGGGCCCTATGTGGAACTGTTTAAAAAAAGGGAAATAGAGATTCTCTATACCCTTGAGCCTATTGATGATTTTGTCCTCAATCATCTTGGCACCTATGAGGAGAAGAAGCTGGTTTCCGCCGACCGGGCCGACCTCAGTCTGCCTGAGGCTGCAGATAAGGATGAAGGCGGGAGCGAGGAGCAGGGAGAAAAACTTCCGGCTGACAAGGTGGCTGAACTGTGTGGCTTTTTTAAGGAAATTTTAGGGGATCGGGTCAAAGAGGTCAAGGCCTCGGATCGTCTCGTGGACAGCCCTGCCATGATAGTGAATGTGGACAGCTATATGACATCAAGCATGGAGCGGATCATGCAAGCCCAGGGCGGTGAGGGAGAGCTTGCCATGGCCGGGAAAAAGGATCTGGAGATCAACCCCGCCAGTCCGCTTATGAAAAAAATTATCGAGGTAAAAGATAAAAAGCGGGATTTTGCCGCGGATGTGGCCAACCAGGTGTTTGATAATGCCATGATTCAGGCAGGCCTTCTGGTGGATTCACAGCAGATGGTCAGCCGGAGTTACCGTATTCTTGAGCAGATTTCTCAGGAAAAATAAAATTCAGCCCGGTTGGATCGGAATTTTCACGAACAGCCGGATTACATGAGGCAAACCGGCAGGAGCGTTTCATCTTGTAGCTGTTTTTTGTTTTGAACCTGTCGTCGTCTGACGACTCTTGTCTTGAAAAAAGGTTGTGTTCACGATATATGAACACAACCTTTTTTTTATCAGCCACTGTCGTCTGCAGTTGGCTTTCGTCTTCCGGGCGGGGAGAGCGGTTTCCTGCCCCTTACTCTATTACGACGGAGAAAGAGTATGCGTTCATTTTTGTTTGTTGTCTCTGTTCTGCTTATGCTTGGCGGCTGTTCTTCAAGTCAGCCGGTCCGGCATTTAGCCGCTGAAGCTTCCCTGATTAAGCCGGGAGTGACCACCATGAATGAGGTGATCACTATGTTAGGGCAGCCCGACGGCAGGCGTACGGTTTCACCCGGAGTTGAAGAGTATGTATACCAGGCGGATAAAAAAGGCACCTTTTCCGGTATGCCGGTGGTCGGCTCCTGGATCGGTAATAAGGGATACGAGATGATTGTCGTCACTGTAGCTGGTCAGTTGGTGAAAGACTGCCAGTTTCGCACTTTTAATGAGGCGGATCAGGACTGGGTGCATGATTTTACCTGGCAAGAGGTCAAGTGAGCAGTTCTTCGTCCTTTGATATCAACCGGATGCGGATGGTTGATGAACAGCTTGTCCCCCGTGGTATTGTTGATCCCGCAACCCTGGCGGCCATGCGCCAGGTGCCGCGCCATGAGTTTGTCGATGATGCCATGGGCTCCAAAGCCTACGGAGACCACCCGTTGCCGATCGGCAGCGGCCAGACTATTTCCCAGCCCTATATTGTCGCCCTGATGACCCAGGCTCTGGGACTTAGCGGCAGGGAAAAGGTTCTGGAAATCGGCACCGGTTCCGGCTATCAGGCCGCCGTCCTGTCCCGTGTCTGTGCCAGGGTCTATACCATTGAGCGTATTGATTCACTGCTGGTTCGGGCCAGAAAAATATTTGATCGTCTCCATTACTTAAATATTATCTCCAGAATTGATGATGGGACTATCGGCTGGCCCGATGAGGCGCCCTTTGATGATATCCTGGTGACTGCGGGCGGTCCGGAAATTCCGCAGCCGCTCATTGATCAGATGGCCGATCCAGGCCGGATGGTGATCCCGATCGGCAGCCGGGAGGTACAGGAACTGCAGCTGGTGCAAAAACAGGACGGACAGATTTCTGTTGAGTCCATTGAATATGTTCGTTTTGTTAATCTGATAGGGAGTCATGGCTGGGCTGCCTGAGATTGATTGGGTTGCTGAACTTTCCCGTCGCAACAAATAGATAGTCGGTGCATGGGAGTGGCGGATCCGGCCTCCTGCCGGTATCCACCTTAATGAAAATGGATGTTCCTGTGCAGTCGTTTATCAACAGTTCTTTCACCCTCTTCACACCCTCTTCACCCTTGTCTCTCCTGGAACGTATGTCGGCGGGTTTGTGCTTGTCTATATTGTCTTTTTTGCTCCTGTTTTTCTTTTTCTGAAAAAATAACCCTGTTTTCGCAGCCGGGAATATGGCAATATATAAAAGGCGGACTTGAATAAAGGTGGCCCCTTTTCTGTTTTTCTTTCGTATGCGGGTTGTTACTCAGCAACAGGGCTTTAAGCTATTCTTTTGGTAGAATTATGGGTTTACTGAACAGTGAACAGCTGCTGGATCTTTTGATAGGGCAGGGGTTGTTAGGTAAAGAGCAGCGGCAGTTTATTATCCTGCACAAGGGTAAACAGCGGCAGAAGTTATTGAAACGCCATGGTGGTCGTCGTCAGGGTGACCAGCGAAAACTCGAGCAGGGGTTTCCCGATCTGGTTGATATTATTGTTTCCCTGAATATGGAGCCTCCCGGCAAAAAGGATATGGTGCTTACTGAAGAGATCATTATGCGCGCAGTTGGTCAGGCGTTGAAGATTCCCTTTAAGAAGCTTGATCCGCTTGACTTGGATATGAATGTCGTCACCAAGACGATTCCAAAATCTTTTGCCATCAATCATCTTATCCTGCCCATCGGTGTCAGGGACGGGGTGCTTGAAGTCGTTACCTATAATCCGGACAACAAAACTGTTCTTGAAGATATCGAGCGAGCCAACCAGGTTAAGGTACGGCCATCTCTCTCCACCCGCACGGATATTAAAAAGATACTTGCGGAGTTCTTTGGCTTCCAACGTTCCATCAGTGCGGCTGAGACCCAGTTCGGTGGGACCGGCGAAGGGGCTACGGTAGATATCGGCAATCTGGAGCAGTATGTCCGCCTGTCTTCAGCAAAAGAGTTGACCTCAACCGATCAGCACATCAAGGCGGCTGTCAATCATCTTTTCTCGTATGCCCTGGAGCAGAAGGCCAGTGATATCCACGTGGAACCAAAGCGTAATGTCTGCCTGATCCGGTACCGTATCGACGGAGTATTGCATACAATTTATAAATTACCCAAGGCCGTACATTCAGCCATCACCTCGCGGATAAAATCGTTGGCCCGTATGGATATTGCCGAAAAGCGCAGGCCCCAGGACGGACGGATCAAGATAGGACGGGCCGGCGGCCGGGAGGCCGAATTGCGGGTATCAACGGTGCCGGTCTCCTTTGGTGAAAAGACGGTTTTGCGTATTCTGGATCCTGATGTCATCTTTCAAGATCTTGACGGGCTGGGATTTTCTCAGCGTGACCGAGTGGTATATGACGGTTTTATGACCGCGCCGCACGGGATTGTTCTGGTCACCGGGCCAACCGGCAGCGGTAAATCCACCACCCTCTATTCCACCTTAAAACAGATCGCTAACCCGGAGACGAATATCATTACCGTGGAAGATCCGGTGGAAATGGTGCATGAGGATTTTAATCAGATTTCGGTGCAGGAGCAGATTGATGTCACCTTTTCCACCATTTTGCGCAATATCCTGCGCCAGGATCCCGATATTATCATGATCGGCGAGATTCGTGATCTGGATACCGCGACCCATGCTGTCCAGGCCGCCCTTACCGGGCATCTGGTGTTTTCAACCCTGCATACCAATGACGCGGTTGCCACCATTATTCGACTTGAGGATCTCGGTCTTGAGCCATTTTTGATTGGATCGACCATGCTTGGCGCTTTAGCCCAGCGGCTGGTTCGTCGTATCTGTCCAAATTGCGTGGAAAAGTATACTGTTGACGCCCGGGAGGTGCGGAAATTCGGCTTTCCGGTTGCGGGTGAGGATGTCCTGGAATTACATCGGGGCAAAGGATGCAAACAATGCCGGGGGACCGGTTATTCCGGTCGTCTTGGTGTCTTTGAGATCTTTCCCATGTCGGAGAAGTTAAAAAAACTGGTTGCGGCCCGGGCCACGGATTCCGAGTTGCGCCGGGTTGCTGTCCGCGAGGGCATGACAACCCTGCGTGAAGATGCCTGGAGCAAGGTGCTGGCCGGCAAGACAACCGTGGAAGAGGCCCTGCGAGTTACGACCGGCGAGGTCAATTAAAGTATTTATCCGAAAATCCCTTGAAGCAGGGCCTGCCCATACCGGAGCAAGGGGTTTTCATCGTTCGAAGTCTACGCTTATCTGTTGTGGCCGGCCAATTTGGTCCAGCCATGCTGGTTTATATGAAAGGGGGCGCTGAGACTTCAACGTCCGGCTTATTTTCATGACAGCGTAGTGGTGTCATTGTTGTGGAAGTGGCCTGAAATTTTGGTCCAGCCATGCTGGTTACCGGGAACGTCGAAGAATGGGAAAAAAGATAGTCTGTAAAAATAAAAAGGCCTTTCACGAGTATCATATTGACCAGATGCTTGAAGCCGGCCTTGTGCTGACCGGCGCTGAGGTGAAATCCCTGCGCGCCGGCCGGGCAAATATTAAAGACGGGTATGCCCAGGTCAAAAACGGCGAACTCTTTTTATATAATGTCCATATCTCGCCCTACAGCTTTGCCGCCCGCACCGATAATGATCCTCTGCGTGTGCGCAAGCTCCTGCTCCATCGGCGTGAAATTAAAAAACTCATTGGAAAATTAAAGGAAAAGGGGGTTGCGCTTATCCCCCTGAAGATTTACTTTATTGGAAACGGTAAGGCCAAGGTGGAGCTGGGCCTTGCCCGTGGTAAGAAACTCTACGATAAACGGGCCGCTTTGAAGGAAAAACAGACTAACCGTGAACTGCAACGCGAGTTGCGTGATCGGGAGTAAAATTTACCCTGTTTGTTTCTCCTGTTTTGGCTTTAGGTGAATGTTTGTAGCCAGTTCCGCACAGGTTTTTTAGTCATTCCCGCGCAGGCGGGAATTCAGTTTTTTTGTTATAATCAATGGGGGTGAAACGGATTCGACGGGGATATGAAAGCTCAACGTTGCATGCCGAGTGTTCTGTCAACTCGTAAAACAGATGGAATTTTAAATATAATCGCAGACGATTATAATTACGCAATGGCAGCATAGTCTGCTTTGCCGTCTTCCCGGCCCGCGCCCGTAAGGCCGGATGAAGGCGTCGACTCCTCGGGCTGGTCTTTCAGGTTCGCCTGTTACTTGATTGACGAGAATTCAGTAGGCTGGCAAACAGCAATCCCCTGTTCCAGGTGAGAGCTGTTTGCGAGATCCAAACCTGGAACTAAGCATGTAGAGACGTGAGGGGAGTATTTCCGGACGCGGGTTCAACTCCCGCCACCTCCACCATTTGACCAGTTCGACAAAATCCGATATAGTCCATTAAGCCCGCAACCGGCAACGGTTTGCGGGTTTTTTGTTGTCCGGTGCAATCCGGCAGAATCCATTGACATTGGGCAAAATTTACAGTATTTTTTACAGTATCTGCAGGATTTATAAAAAGTGGTACTGTGTTTTCCGCGTAACAGTTTGAATTTTATCTAAAATGCTGCGCTTGGTATCACGACGAAAAAATGGGAGTTGAACCCCCATCCCAAACTCGAGGTACTGCATAATGCCCCTTACAAACACCGCAATTAAAGCTGCAAAAGGGAGAGAAAGGCAATACAGGATGACAGACGGACAGGGTATGTACCTGCTGGTCAAACCCAACGGAAAAAAATATTGGCGGCTGGATTACTCACTGCATGGCAGGCGAAAGACCTTCGCCATCGGATCATATCCGGCCATCAGCCTGAAGGATGCCCGCAGCAGAAGAGATGCGGCCAAGGCCTTGGTGGCGGAAGGAATTGATCCTGTCCAGCACAGAAAAATTCACAGGCATAAGCGGATGGAAGCCGCAGCCAACACCTTTGAGGCTGTGGGAAGAGAATGGTTTTCCAGGCAGCAGGATTCCTGGAAGTCAGGGCATGCCAGGACCGTTCTCGGCAGGATGGAAAAGAATCTTTTCCCCTGGCTGGGGAATATTGAAATTGATCAGATAACCGCGCCGGTGATTCTGCCGGTCTTGCGACGGATTGAAGCTCGGGGAGCTGTCGAGACCGCCCACCGCTGTAAAATCATCTGTTCACAGATCATGCGCTACGCGGTTGCCACCGGCAGGGCGGAACGGGATCCCTGTAGTGACCTGCGGGGAGCGCTTACCCCTTCCCGGCAGAAACACATGGCAGCTATCACCGATCCTGAACAGGTCGGCGGTCTGCTCCGTTCCATAGACAGTTACGAGGGGCATATTGTCACCAGGTCTGCGCTCAGGCTGGCACCGCTTGTGTTTGTCCGGCCCGGTGATCTTCGCAAAATGGAATGGAAATCCATCAACTGGATAAAAAAGCAGTGGATATTTATCCCTGAAAAACGACGAAAAAACATACACAATCCCCGCCCCCTGATCGTGCCGCTCTGCGAGCAGGCATTGCAGATATTACGGGAGATTCATCCCCTGACCGGCCATGGCCGCTTTGTTTTCCCATCGCCCCGCACCGATACCCGGCCCATGAGCAATAATGGAGTACTCAGTGCCCTGCGGCGGATGGGATTTACCAAGGATGAGATGTGCGGCCACGGGTTCCGATCCATGGCCTCGACCCTGCTGCACGAACTCGACTGGCCGCATGCCGCCATCGAACTCCAGCTGGACCATGTGCATGGAGA
>JANTGH010000030.1 GCA_024763055.1 Desulfobulbaceae bacterium | reverse complement strand
ACCCCCTGTACCAGCCATTCAAACCAATAAAAAAATAAATAACAGCCTTGAAAAAAAGAACAAAATCATTAGTGTATGAGGTGAACAGAACATACCTACACAAGGGATGACCTTGAATGATTACTCTGATTTTTCATGCCCCGGGTAAAAAATATTTTTTCCCCGAATTTTTATACAACGAACACATTTTTTTACAAGGAGGACGATTATGAAGCATCTTGTTGTGTACTCATCGCCGGGCGGCAATACTAAAAAACTGGCTGAAGAACTTTTCCGGCAGCTTCCTGATGAAAAAGATATCAAACCAGTTGAGGGAGCTCCCGACCCCGCCGGCTATGACGTGATATGCGTAGGGTTCTGGTTTAAGGGCGGTCAACCCGATGCCGCTGGTCAAAAATATTTAAAAAAATGTTCCGGCAAAAAAGTATTTCTCTTTGCAACCCACGGAGCAGCCACGGAATCAGACCTTGTCCAATTAGGAATGAATAAAGCCACGGAACTCGCGGGCGGAAAAAATGTTATCGGCGCCTTCAGCTGCCAGGGAGAAGTCCCGGCAAATGTTCTGGAAAATGCAGCCAACAAAGATCCGCAGCCGCCATGGCTCAAGGATGCGCCTGCTGCCAAAGGACATCCCAACGGAAATGACTTTATGGCGCTAAGTGAAGCACTGATAAAGGCCGGACTGACCACCAAGGCCTCTCCCGTAAGCGGCCAGATCATCGAAGAGAGTCCTGTCATGTTAGGTTAACAACGGGCATTGCATAGAATGATTTAGTCCACTCGGCACCACTGCAGGGTTAAGGATCAGGCAGATCCCCGGCCCTGCAGTCCCTGCAGAAATTCCCTTCATCTCGTTCCTGTTCCAATTCATTTGTCGATCGCCTGTTATCGTCCCGGATAAGCCCCTATATTACATAGTTGCCGGATGTATTGCTTATGGGCATGAGGTTTCAAGGGAAAATCCATAAGAAAAATAACAATCGGCCTTATTTTCCTGTTCAACTTCATTTTAACATGCTAAATTTAATAGAGATAAAAAAATCAATTACTCCTTTTTCCCTCATCCGTAATCAATGCTCGATGTTCTCAGTGCCATGCGGTGGCAGGATATTGTTGATATCCTCATCGTCTCCTACGTAATCTATCGCATAATTCTGCTCATTCGCGGCACCCGGGCCGTGCAGATGCTGTTAGGCATTGTTGTTATCACCGGACTGTATTTTATCTCCGGCAGACTCGACCTGCTGACCCTGCACTGGCTGCTGAAAACTTTTCTCAGCTCAATTCTGCTTATTATCATTATTGTCTTCCAGTCGGATATCAGGCGGGCATTGACCCAGATGGGTAAAACTCCATTTCATAAAACACATGATGTTGCTGCCCGGGACATCAATGAAATCATCAGCGCAGCCATTTACATGGCCCGCAGGCGTATCGGCGCCCTGATCATTATTGAGCGGGCAACCGGTCTGCGTGATTATATCGAACTCGGTTTTCGCCTTGACGCGCGCCTCGTGCATGAGTTGCTGATTTCTATTTTTCTGCCCTCTTCTCCCATGCATGACGGCGGGGTTATTATTCACAAGGGGCGGATTCACTCCTCCGGATGCCTGCTGCCGCTGTCCAATAATCCGAACATTTCCAAACGCTATGGTACCAGACACCGGGCAGCCCTCGGACTTTCCGAAGAAACCGATGCCGTCATCATCGTCGTCTCGGAGGAAACTCAGGAAATCTCTCTCGTCAGTCAGGGAAAAATTACTACTCTTCGCGATGAAGAAGCTTTGACCAGCAACCTGCAGAAAATATTTATCAACCAGGAACATACCGGCCCTTCATGGAGAAATTGGTTCAAAAAAACAAAACATTCTTAGACAGATGTTTTTGCAGGGTCAGCCCTAAAGAATGCGCCCTCAAGATACTCTCGCTCTTTTTTGCCATTTTTCTCTGGTATTTTGTTGTCGGCGAAGACCAGGTCGATATTACGCTGAACGTCCCTATCGAGGTATTAAACCTCCCGGCTGATCTCGTCATCTCCAACCATTTCAAGAAGGACATTGAAGTTTCGGTTCGCGGGCCGCGCAGCATGATCCAGGAGCTCCGTCTGCAGAATATTACCCGTCCGATCAATCTGTCCAATGCCAAACCCGGTACCATGGTCATAAAGAATGAAGCCGATGCCATCCCTTTCCCAATCGGTATCAACGTGCTGCGCCTGCAGCCCGCCAACATCACATTGCTCATTGACACGCTCGTACAGAAAGACCTCCCCATTCATCCGGTCATCGAGGGAGAGCCCGCGGCCGGCTATGAACTCGGCAGCATCAAGCTGCGCCCGGAAAAGCTTACTGTTTCCGGGCCAAAAAATATCCTGGAATCACAGCTGGCACTCAAAACCTATGTTATCAACCTTGATGGCCTTGATCATTCAACGACCCTGCAGGTCCAGTTGAACCTGAGCCCGGAAATTCTCAGGCTAATCGGTGAAACCGTGGTCTCTGTTGATATTTCAGTCAAGGAACGAATGCTGACAAAGACCGTCCGCGGTATTCCTGTTAATGTCCGGGCTGCCGACACCCCTGTCACGGCTGTTCCCGGCACAGTGACGGTAGAGGCGGAAATCCCGGAAAATCTCATTCGCGACACGCCGGAACTGGCCATGCTGTTCAGGGCTTCCGCCTCGGCAAAGGATATAAAAAATTCCAGACAGGTTAATGTCGCTGTTGCCGGAGTCAATGTGCCGAACCATGTCCCGATAAAGATTGTATCCGTCAAGCCTGAAAAAGTTTCCCTCCGCATTCTTAAGCGATCCAAAAAGAAGAAATCAAAAAAGCAATAGCATGTAACTACTTATTATAACATATATATTACAAAGGAACCAACCATGCGCAAACTCTTTGGAACCGACGGTGTACGCGGGGTAGCCAACATCTATCCCATGACCTCGGAAATCGCCATGCAGATCGGCAGGGCAATTGCCTTTATCGTAAAAAATCATGCCAAAGGGCACCAGATTGTTATAGGAAAGGATACCCGGCTTTCGGGATATATGATTGAAAATGCCCTTGCCGCCGGTATCTGTTCAATGGGGGTCAATGTGCAGGTACTCGGCCCGCTGCCTACCCCGGGCATAGCCTTCATCACCACCTCCATGCGGGCCGATGCCGGGGTTGTGATCTCCGCTTCGCACAACCCCTTCCAGGACAACGGCATCAAGATCTTTTCCAGCGATGGGTTCAAACTGCCGGACGAAGTGGAGGCTGACATCGAAGATCTGATTTTTTCACAAAAGATGGCTGCCCTGCGCCCGGTGGCTGACGAGGTGGGCAAGGCCTCGCGTATTGATGATGCCAAGGGACGTTATATTGTCTTTCTGAAAAACACCTTTCCCAAGAAATACACCCTCGACGATTTTCACATCGTCCTTGACTGTGCCCATGGCGCCACCTATAAGGTCGCGCCGTTTGTCTTTTCCGAACTTGGCGCCAGGGTGACCACCATAGGTGTCCATCCCAACGGAAAAAACATCAACCACGAGTGCGGAGCACTGCATCCGGAAGTCATGGCGAAAAAGGTCAAGCAGTTAGGAGCCGATATAGGTCTGGCTTTAGACGGCGACGGCGACCGGTTGATCGTCTGTGATGAACAGGGTGAAATTGTTGACGGCGATCATATCATGGCCATCTGCGCCCGGGAGCTGATGAGCCGGAGAAAGCTCAAGAAAAAGACCCTTGTGGCCACGGTGATGTCCAACATGGGCCTGGAAAAGGCCATGCAGGAAATGAAGGGACGCCTGGTCCGCACCAGGGTCGGCGACCGGTATGTGGTCGAGACCATGCGGGCCAAGGGATATAATTTTGGCGGTGAGCAGTCAGGGCATCTGGTTTTCCTTGATCACAACACCACAGGCGATGGGATTTTGGCCGGACTGCAGCTTCTCGCCATCATGATCAAGAAGAAAAAACCCCTGTCGGAGCTGGCAACCATCATGTCCACCTATCCACAGGTCCTGGAAAACGTTCGGATGTCGAGCAAGATTGCTCCCGAGCAGATTCCCGGTTTTCCCGAGGCACTGCGCAAGGCAGAGGAAAAGCTGGGAAAACAGGGCCGAATTCTGGTTCGACCCTCAGGTACGGAACCTGTTATCCGGGTAATGACCGAAGGCGAAGATGCAAAGGAAATATCCACCATCGCCCTGGAACTCTGCGATGTTATCCGTCGGGCAGACAGGATATAAGAGCGCTTGAGAAAACAATCTCAAGCAATCCGGAGATCAGTTGACCCTCACTCTTTTCGCTGCCAGACCGTCACTTCTGAAATTGTGTGTTGAAACTTGCGCCTGGTCTCCCGGATAACAAACTCCACATCCTGCGGCTGGTCGAGTAAGTCGAATGAATCACCGAGAATTTCATGCAGACTGTCAATGGTGAACACGCTTTCACCATATTTTTTATAACCGCCCAGCCACTCCTCTTTTTCAGTAAATTCTCCCATCCAGGTATAAGGTGAGGCCAGTACAACTATACCTCTCGGGTTAACCCTGCCATCCAGTGCTGTGAGAAACCTGCGCGGGGCATACAGTCTGTCAATGAGATTGGCGGCAACGATAAGATCGTATCCCTTGAAACGAGGTTTCAAATTGCAGGCATCGGCCTGCATAAAGGTAACTGCCGAGGCGGTTTCCGCCAGACCAAACGCAGCCAGGCTGCATTCTCTGTAACTGACGAGTTCACCTTCATCAGGGAGGGTGTAGCGCAGCTTGCCTTCGGTCTGCAGTCGATGCGCCAGATTGATGAATCGGGCGGAAAAATCAAGCCCGACAACAGATTCGTACGCGCGGGCCAGCTCAAAGGAAATCCGCCCCACAGAGCAACCTATATCGAGAGCCGTTTTCCTTGGCAGCTTCCCGGTATAATGAAGCGCAATATCAGCTATTTTTTTCTGGAAATTTTCCACACCAAAATATACCGATCCGTAATGAAATTCACAGTACTGTGATGCTGTTTCGTCCTCTTCATATATGGAATTTTCGACAATCACCTCATATGGTGACCTGACATAACGAAACCCGGCATGTTGAAAAAAGTGCCGGCGAAAGGCGTAACGCGAAAAAAAATTCGCCTCATTACCCGTTGAAATCCAGGAGCCCCCTTTAATAAGGTTGTGGAGATTATCAAAGGTGGGCGTGGAGAAATCATCATACAGGGGGTGTACCTTAAAGCCGTCAAAACCATAGATGGGTGTCTCGGTCCATTGCCACACATTGCCGATAACATCATAAAAATCCCCGGTCCGGAAGCTGTTTACGGGCATGGATGAGGCAGCATATTCAAGGTTTATGTTGCCCGGAGCTTTCTGCTGAAGAGATTCGCCCTTGATACCGCTTATATCACGCAGATGGATATATTCATCTTCACTCGGCAGCCGTATGGGCGCGTCAAGCTGTTTGCTCTTGAAATTACAGAATGCCCTGGCTTCGAGGTAATTCACATCAACCGGCCAGTCCCAGGGCATTTCCATTTCTTCGGCCAGGGCACGATAGCGATACGTTCCATTGTCGGAAATCCAGAACACAGGATGCAGCGCTCCGGTATAGGCCAGCCATGCCCGTCCCTCCTCGGTCCAGTATTCGGGTGTGTTGTACCCGCCGGCAACAACAAATTCCAGATACTCATGGTTTGACACAAGGTATCGTGAGGCCGCAAACTCTTCAACATGGGAAGAATGGGTACCATATTCATTATCCCAGCCGTACATACCATGATCTTCGTGTGACACACCTATGCGCACGTATCCCTCGGCAACGGGAACCAGCTCATTGTCCGGTGCCTGACCGTGTTTTTGATAGCGCGGGAAAAGCGGATGGGGCCTGATTTGCTCAATATCCGTCTGCCGCAGCAGGACCGAGGAAGTCTCGAGATGAATGCGTTCATGTTCTATTCCCATCAAAATAGCCCAGAAAGGCGATTCCCAGGTAATTGGCAGGGAAAGCGGGAGGGTGGAAATAAGATTGTCGACAAGGTCGCGAACAGCCCTGCGATATCCTCTGACCTGTTCTACTGCCGGCCAGTCATAATTGGCCGTGTTGAGATCATCCCAGCTCATCTCATCAACACCAATGGCAAACATTGACTCAAAGGCAGGATTGATGCGCTTTTCAAGAAGCCTGGCCAGCACCAGCTTGTTCACGTAAAAAGTCGCTGTATGACCAAAATAAAAGATATGTGGATGGCGCAACGGTTCAGGCTGCAGATAAAAGGCCTGATCATCTCTCAACAGGCCATGCAGCTCTTCGAAAAGGGAAAACGTCTTATGGAAATACATCCGTATTTCCCTGCGTTTTTCCTCAACGGAATTACCCGCCAGCAGAACGGTACGGGTCGGCAGGAGCGGTTCATAGGGATGTGTCAACTGCATGGCTCCTCCTCTGTCAGTGGTTCCTAATGCCTGTCCGTAAACGGTCTTTTCGCCCGATCTCCCGGAGTCTCGCGAGTTCGCTTCCCTAATCTCGACCGAAAATCCTCATTTATGGACAGATACTACCTAATCCTTGGCCTTGGCCATGACACGTTTGAATGCATCGGCTGAGCGGGCAATCACAGCGTCATCGACACAGAAGGCCAGCCTGATATAACCCGGAGCTCCAAAACCGCGTCCGGGTACGGCCAGAATCTTCTCCTGCTGCAGGATAGTGCAGAAATCAACATCATTAATCGGAGTCTTGGGAAAGAGATAAAAAGCGCCCTTGGGTTTCACGTATTCAAAGCCGGCATCATCAAGGACTGTGCAGAATGTCTCGCGCCGCTTTTCGTAAATAGAACTATCCACACTTACGTCCTGCAGCTGTTCCACAACCCGCTGCATCATGGCCGGGGCATTGACAAAACCGAGGATTCGATTAGCGAGCGTCATGGCATCGAGCATGGCGATTTTATCCTTCATCTCAGGATGAACGGCAATATAGCCTATACGTTCCCCCGGCAGAGAAAGGTCCTTGGAATAGGAAGAGACAACGATTGCATTGGTGGTGGCCTCCATCACCGATGGGACCACGAGATTGTCATAGACAATTTTACGGTACGGTTCATCGGAAATAAGATAGATGGTCCGGCAATTTTTTTCTCCCGTCTTATCTAACAGCTGCCCCAGCGCCTGCAGGGAGTCGGCGGAATAAACCTGGCCGGTCGGATTGTTGGGGCTGTTGATCAGCACCGCCTTGGTCTTTTCCGTTAAAGCTGCTTCAATGGCGTCAAGATCAAGGTTAAACTCCGCATCCGTGGCGACCACGGTTGTCACGCCGCCGTGATTGTCCACATAAAAATTGTACTCCACAAAAAAAGGCGCAAGGATTATCACCTCGTCACCGGGGTCAAGCAAAGACTTCATCACTACATTCAGACCGCCGGCAGCTCCACAGGTCATAATGATATCACCCTGCGTCAAAGAAACGTTCTGCTCAACAGACAACCTTCTGCTCAGCGATTCCCGCACATAGGGATAGCCGCCGTTGGGCATATAGGCATGAACACCGGGCTTGTCATGTTCGGCCAAATCTTTCAAAACCCGGGTAAATTTTACCGGCGGCGGCACGTCCGGGTTGCCAAGGCTGAAATCAAAGACATTTTCCGCCCCGAATTCAGCTTTCATCTTTGCCCCTTCTTCAAACATCTTGCGAATCCAGGATGATTTTTCGGCAAAGGCCTGCATTTTTTTTGCAACAGTCATATCTTCCTCATACTTGGTCTATTTTAATTGTAAGGGGGCAATCTACTTTGCCGGTCTTCTGCTCCTCTAACGCAGCATTTTGTGGTTCCCGGCTGTCCATCACAAGACAGCAGGATCAGTTTCCGTTATATTTCTTTTTAAAATAGTCGTACGCTTGGTTGATTTCTTTCATTTTTTCTTCGGCAACGCTTTTAAATTCCTCGCCAAGGTGGGCCACCTTGTCGGGATGGTACTGCATGGAGAGTTTGCGATAGGCCTTTTTAATAGCCATAAAATCCCTCCCCTGTTCCAGGCCAAGTACGGCATAATAGCGTTCCTCCGACTGGGCGGCAGTGGCGGCTGTCTGTTGCCGGCCATACATATATTTTGCCTCAATCGTCCGCAGGTCATAGGAGGCGATCTGAAGAAACGCGGCAACCTGTCGGGCCTGCTTGAGTTCGTCCTGAACAACAGGCCGTTTAGTATAGATAATTTGATAGATCAACTCCAGTAAAATCAGGCGTGGCTCATAGACAAAACTATTCCTGAACTCCGTGAGCAGGTCATTCATATCCTCTTCGGCATCACGGGCATCCTTGATCAACTGCTTGACCCAGTACATCTGGTCCTGATCGTAATGCAGGTTGTACTGGAAAAAGTTTGTCATGGTCGCCAGTTCAGCCTTGGTAAAATGGCCGTCTGACTGGGCGATTTTTACCAGAATATGAACCAGAAGGTAAACAAACCGTTTATGGGTTTCGGTCTGCGTAGATTCATAGGTTGAAACCCGCCGCTGAATATAATAGGAGAACCCGTAAAAGGCTGCGATGAGTAGAAAAAATCCAAACAGGCCTGAGAAGAAAATAAAGCCTAAAAAATTCATCAGGGCGGGAGCGCCACCGGTTACCAGCAGCAGAAGGCCGACAATGAGCAGACAGCCACCACAGCCGGGTTGATTGTGTTGTCTATATTCCATCAGATAGTATTTTTTATCTAAAAATCGACCGCGAGATCATGGCATTCAGGTCGATTTTCATGGTTGCAGGTGTAACGGTGGCCCTCAAAACCCGGAGTCTACGTTTTACTCCGTTTGCCTGGTCCAGCCGTGTGGGTTAAGGATCAACTATTAAGGCGATAATCAGGCAGTCGCTGATTCGACGGGTTCAGGTTCAGCGGCAAAAAGGGCATCAACAAATTCCCGTGCATCAAAATCGCGCAGGTCATCCATCTGTTCGCCGATACCTATAAAACGCACCGGAATTTTCATTTCACGGCAGACATTGGCCACAATACCGCCCTTGGCCGTGCCGTCTAACTTGGTCAGGGCAAGGCCGGAAACATCCACGGACTCACCAAATAATTTTGCCTGGGAAATGCTGTTTTGACCGGTGGTGGCATCAAGAACCAGCAATACTTCATGCGGGGCGCCGGTAAATTTTTTCCCGATCACCCGCTTGATTTTCTTCAACTCCTCCATAAGATTGACGCTGGTATGCAGGCGGCCGGCAGTATCGATAAGGATGGCGTCAAAATCATGCTCAACGCCATAAGCCAGCCCGTCATAGACAACCGAAGAGGGGTCGGCTCCGGGTTCGCCGGCAACAATGTCAACCCCTACCCTGTCAGCCCAGATCTTGAGCTGATCAATGGCGGCGGCACGGAAGGTATCACCGGCTATCAGCAATACGGATTGCCCGGATTGCTTGAACTTATTAGCTATCTTGCCGATGGTCGTGGTTTTACCGACACCGTTTACTCCAACCACCATAATCACAAAGGGACCGGAATCCGGCATGACAAGTTCGGCCGGCTGGTCCGACTGGAGTAAAAAATCAAGAACTTTATCACGTAAAATTCCTTTAAGTGCCTGAGGATCACTGAGTTCTTTTCGTTTCACCTGCCTACGGGCGGCATCAAGCAGCTCCAAGGTTGTCGCCACCCCGAGATCAGAGGTAATCAGGATCTCCTCAAGCTCATCAAGAAGATTTTCATCTATCTCTTTTTTGCCAAGAAAAATAGAGTCCAGCCGGTATAACAGCCCCTGTCGCGTTTTTCCCAGCCGCTCCTGCAGACGCTGAAACAGGGATTTTGTTGCCGGTTGCTGCGGGGGAGGTACAGCCGCTGCGGCCACTGTGAGCTCTTCCTGATCCAAAGAAATCTCCCCTTCCTGTTCGGCAAGCTCTCTTTCTTCCCGGACTTCCTCTGCTGCCGGTTGTTCCGCGGCCAATAATTCTTCGAGAGGCTGATCTATAATTTCCGGCTCAAATTCGCCAATCAGTTCATTTGGCTGATCTTCTTCCCGGCCAGGTTCCCCGGCCGTAACTGTTTCGGCGGTTTCCTCCACTCCACCCGGCTCCGCCTCCCCGGTCACATCATCCCTGACCGCTGTAACTTCCGATTCTACCAGGATACTACCATTCTCCTCTTCCAGCAGGGACGGCTCTTCATCAGGCTGGACATCGGCTAACAACTCTTCGAGAGGCTGATCTATACTTTCCGGTTCGTCTTTTCCCTCTGCATCTTTGATGATCTCGGAGAATGTCTCCTCAAGCAAGAACTCATCGGGCTCAACCGCTTTTTCCGGCATGGGTTCAGGTTCCCTGACAAAAACGGCAGCCTTTTCTATAACCTGCTCATCTTCCGACTCTGCAGGAACAAACAATACGGCCGTGGACGGTTGTGCGAATGCCGGTTTTTCCTCATCCACTGTAACAGATGCGGCCTCTTCTTGAGAGTTCTCTATGCCTTCTTCTCCTTTCCCTCCTCTCTGCACCGGTTCATCAGCAACTGCTTCATGCCCCGGCTTTTCAAGCGAAATTTTGCCCGGCTCTTCAACCTGCTGCTCAGCATCTTCTTCAGCCTCATAGGCTGTGGCGATCTCTTCCACAGGCGCATTTTCCCTGAGCTCCTGGAAGGCAACATCTTCAGCAACCGTCTCTTCAGTAACCTCGGAGCCCCTTTCAAAACCCGATTCCAGGCTCTCCTTGTCATGTATTTCTTCCGTGAACTCGGCAACATGTTCGGAAGCGGGGCCTGCATCCTCGCCCGCAACGATTTTTTCCTGCTCAAGAGCAGGTTCCCTGGGCTGTTGCTGCGCCTGTTCTTTCTTTTTTGAAAATTTCTTTTTAAACCAGCCAAGCATTATCTCTTCACCTTTCTTCAGAAATTTTTTTCTCTGAATTTAATATGTTAGTATTCCCCGATGTCCGTTGTCTACAATTCCGGATTATCTTCTTTTACCAAAGCATAATTCAATGCCTCCTGAATAGTATGGGGATAATGAAAAACTACGCCTTCCCGCACATCCTCCGGGATCTCTAATACATCCTTTTCATTGAGTACCGGCAGGATCAACTCCCGAATACCAGCCCGCAGTGCCGCCAGTACCTTTTCCGCAATTCCGCCAACCGGAAGCACGTCGCCACGCAAGGTGATTTCACCGGTCATTGCCACATCAGGCCGCACGGTCCTGCCGGCAATCACCGACACCAGAGAGCAGACCATGGCCACCCCGGCCGAAGGACCGTCTTTGGGAATGGCGCCTTCGGGTACATGCACATGCAGGTCAATTGTTGAAAAAACATCCTCATCAATATGCAACTGGTCGGCATGGGATCGAATATAGGTGAGCGCCGCCGTTGCCGACTCCTTCATCACCTCGCCAAGCTTACCGGTAAGCGTCAAGCCGCCCTTGCCTTTCATGATTGAGGACTCAATGAATAAAATCTGACCGCCCACCGGCGTCCAGGCAAGACCGGTGGCAAGACCCGGCCCCCAGGTTCTGGCCTTGATTTCAGGGAAATATCGAATCGGCCCAAGAAAATCGTGAACATCCTCGGGGGCGACAACCCTCTTGCCTGTTCGTCCCCGAACAATTTCAGCGGCAACACCGCGACAAATGGCCGCTATCTCCCGTTCCAGGTTCCGAACTCCGGCTTCACGGGTATACGAACGAATCAGCAGTTCTATGGTTTCCTGTGGAATTTCCAGATCATCCTCGGTCAAGGCATGGGCCTCAAACTGTTTGGCCAGCAGATGACGCTGGGCAATGGCTACCTTTTCCTGTTCAGTGTAGCCGGAGAGTTCCACGATTTCCATCCGATCCCTTAAGGGGCCGGGAATGGTGTCCAGGATATTGGCTGTGGCAATAAACATGACCTTGGATAAATCAAACTCAATATCAAGATAATGATCGGTAAAGGTTGAATTCTGTTCAGGATCAAGGACCTCAAGCAGGGCCGAGGAAGGATCACCCCGAAAATCATTGCCAAGTTTGTCCACCTCATCAAGGAGAAAAACCGGATTGTTCGATCCCGCTTTTTTCACACTCTGGATAATGCGACCAGGCAAAGCGCCGATATAGGTGCGCCGATGACCCCGAATCTCGGCTTCATCGCGGACCCCGCCCAAAGCAATACGGACAAATTTCCGATTCATGGTTCGGGCAATGGACTGGCCAAGTGATGTTTTGCCTACGCCTGGAGGACCGACAAAACAGAGGATCGGTCCATGCATGTCTTCTTTCAGTTTGCGCACTGCCAGAAATTCAAGGATCCGTTTTTTTATCTTTTTCAGTCCATAATGGTCCTTGTCCAGATCTTTTTCAGCCTGGTTAAGGTCAAGGGTGTCTATTGTGGAATCCAGCCAGGGCAGGTCGAGAATCCAGTCGATATAGTTACGGGAAACAGAATATTCAGGGGATGAAGGCGAAATACGTTCTAAGCGGTTCAACTCCTTTTCAACGACTTTACGCGCTTCCTCGCTTAATTTTTTTTCCGCGATCCGCTCTTTCAGTTCCTTGACCTCAACCTTGTCCTCATCACCCTCACCAAGTTCCTTACGAATGGCCTGCAGCTGCTGCCGGAGAAAGAACTCTCGCTGCTTATCGTCCATGTCTTTTTTCATGGTCTTCTGCAGCTCATCACTCATCTCAGCGGTTTCCAGACGCTTATTCAACTCAAGGGCGACTTTATGCAACAGTTCGTCAAGCCCTCGTATCTCGATAATTTTCTGTTCATCTTCAACTTTGAGATTAAGCTGTGAGGTAACAAGGTAGGCAATATGAAAAGGATCACTCAGCGCGTTCACCGTGGCCTCCATTTCCGGAGGCAGCTGGGTCAGCTTGACCAGTTTCTTGAATTGATTGCGAATATTTAAAAGCAACGCCTCGATCTTTTTTTCCTCTCTAATTTCCATGGGGATCTCAACGACCCGGGCACGAAGATAGGGATCCTTTTCCAGAAAATCGACAATTTCAATTTTTCTGGTCCCACTGATCAGTACCTGGTAATATCCCTCATCCGTCTTGGTTAACTTATGAATATATCCAACCACGCCAACACGATAGAGGTCATCCGGATCAAGCTCCTCGCCGGTAGTCTTTTCCTTGCGGCCGGGAACAAGTCCGACCATCCGATCTCCAAGCAGGGCATCATCAATAAGTTTTTTTGATGATTCGCTGCCAATCTGCAGAGGAAATCCCATGCCGGGATAAAAAACAAAGCCGTGCAAAGGAAGAATCGGAAGGGATTCCGGTACCTGCAGGCTTGACGGGTCAACCGTTTTTTTCTGGGTTTTTTCTTCAGTTGTCATGTGTCATTCTCCCCCACGCACTCGAATTTGCACCCGACCTTTTTTTTGTCTCTTGGGCAGGGTGAGCATCAAAATTCCATCAGTATACGCCGAATCCGCCTTATCCACATCCACCACAAAGGGTAAGGGAACCACCCGCTCAAACCGGCCCAGCTCGATTTCCAACTGGTGAACACAGGCGATGGATCCATGAACAGGCAACTGTCGACTACCGCTGACATGGACCTGATGTTCGCCAACAACAACCTCAAAGGTGTCGAGTTCAACTCCGGCCAGATCAAAATAAATATAGAGTTCCTTCTCCGCCTCATAAATATCTGCCGGTGGCTGCCAGCGACCACTTTCCACGGGTACCATCCGGGCCAGTGACATATTGCGTAACATACGACCGGTCTGCTGCTGCATTGCTTCAAGCTCCTTAACAAGCTTCTTGCTCAACCTATCCATAACACCCTCTTCAGAGTAACGTCTGTCCGGACCAACGGACAGACTTGTAATGATCTACACGATTATGAAATATAAATAAGCACTATAACGTTTCCGGCAATTATTTATCAACAAAAACACCAAGAAAAACCTGTGGTCCCGGGAAGAACGCACCGACGGGCAAATATATATTTTTTTCATTGCTTTTCAACTCGCTGTAATTAAAGTATGTGATCTACAACGTATCGTAGGGAGACCTGTATTTTCATTTTCGTTTATTGATATATTTTAAACTGGAGGCCTTTATGAGTAGTTCATGCGATGGATCTTGTGGATCCGACAGTCAGAGCAGCTGCGGCTCTGCCGACGCACACCTTGCGCAGCAAGACATTGCTATCAACAAATCACTGGGAAAAATCAAAAATAAAATCCTGGTAATGAGTGGTAAGGGCGGTGTCGGTAAATCAACAGTAGCCGTAAACCTGGCCTTAAGTCTCGCTCGTCGCGGCCATAAAGTCGGTTTGATGGATGTTGACCTGCACGGACCCGATGTCTGCCGGATGTTGAACCTGACCGGCAAGCTCGAGCCGTCGAAAAACCCGAATGACCTGGTGGCGCCACTGATTTATAATGACAATGTTAAGGTCGTTTCTCTGGAATACATGATGAAGGACCGCGATGATGCGATCATCTGGCGGGGGCCGTTGAAAATTCAGGCCATTCGTCAATTTATCGCTGATATGGACTGGGGAGAGCTTGATTACCTCGTGGTCGACGCACCTCCCGGCACCGGGGACGAGCCGCTGTCCGTGGCCCAGACCATACCCCGCGTCAATGCCGTGGTGGTCACCACCCCGCAGGCGGTTGCTCTGGCCGATGTCCGCAAATCCATCAATTTCTGTAAAACCGTCGAGATGCCCATTATCGGCGTGGTAGAGAACATGTCCGGATTTATCTGCCCCCATTGCAATGAAACCGTGGAGATTTTCAGCTCCGGCGGCGGCGAGCAGACGGCCCGCGACTTTGACCTTCCCTTTCTTGGCCGTGTCCCCATGGATCCCAGAGTCGTCGTTGCAGGTGACACCGGTAAACCCTATCTCTCTTCTGATGAAGATACCCCGGCAACCAAAGCCTTTAGCGAGATCGTTGAAGCAGTTGAAAAAAGGATGCCGCCTACGGGCAGTGTTACCTTGAACACCCTTAATACGGAAAGTTGCGGCTGTGGTAGTGGAGGATGCAACCCGACCACCTGTGACTGCTGAAAAAAACGCCACCGAACACAGGGAACAGGCGGGATTTTTATTGGACCCGCTTGTTCCACAATTTTGCATCTACTCAATAGAAGCAAGCGACATTAACGGTGAACCCTGAACCCTAACCCGTAAGAAAAAGCATGGAAATCCAACAGGTCACAGTGGGGACGATGGGAGTCTGCTGTTATATTGTCTCCTGTAAGAGAACAAACAAGGCAGCAATCATCGATCCGGGCGGGGACGAAGAACAGATTCTTGATATTTGCAAGAAAAGTGATTTTCAAATAGAATATATCATTGCCACCCACGGCCATCCCGACCATGTCTGCGGGATCGGGCCGATCAAGGACGCCACCGGCGCAAAAGTCGTCATGCATAAAGACGATGCTGAATTCTTTTCCCGGTCCGAAGTAAAAAATTATTTTTCCATGCTTGGTCTGGCCGAATCACCTCCAGCCGATATTCTCGTCGAAGACGGCGACACAATCATTGTCGGTGACGAGGTACTGCAGGTACTGCACACCCCCGGCCACACGCCGGGCGGTATCTGTCTGTACAATGCCCCTAATTGCTTTACCGGTGACACCTTGTTTGTCGGTGGCGTCGGCCGCACTGATTTCCCCGGTGGTTCCATGGACGAGCTTTCCAGATCCATCCGGGAAAAGTTGCTGACCCTGCCCCCGGAGACCATTGTCTGGCCGGGCCACGGATATGGTGGTTCCAAATCAACTATCGGTGAAGAGGCCCGAAGCAACCCTTATTTTTAATATCCCCCAATGCCTGTCTGTTTGTTCTATGCGTGAAATAATTCTTGGTACCGCCGGCCATGTTGACCATGGCAAGACCTCTCTGATCCGGGCGCTCACCGGTATTGAAACCGACCGCCTGAAAGAAGAAAAAAAGCGCGGCATCACCATTGAGCTCGGCTTTGCCCATCTTGATCTCTCCTGCGGGCATCGGTTAGGTATTGTCGATGTGCCGGGCCATGAAAAATTCATACGCAACATGGTGGCTGGAGCCGCCGGCATGGACATGGTTGCCTTTATCATTGCCGCTGACGAGGGCATTATGCCCCAAACCATTGAGCATTTTGATATCTGCAAGCTTCTTGGAGTGAAAGACGGTCTCATTATCCTGACTAAAAAGGATATGGTCGAGCCGGAGTGGCTTGAAATGGTTGAAGAGGAAGTGCGGGAATTCTTTAAGGACAGCTTTCTTGAAGAGGCACCGATTCTCGCTGTTTCCTCGACAACAGGTGAAGGCATTGAAGCAGTTAAACAGACCCTGGATGACAAGGTGAAAAGCATTGATTTTCAGGAGGAATACGGTCCGTTTCGGCTGGCGGTTGACCGGGTTTTTTCCATGAAGGGTTTTGGCACAGTTATCACCGGTACCTCACTGTCCGGTCGTATCAGTGTTGGCCGGGAACTCATGTTCTATCCCGGTGAATTGAATGCAAAAATCCGCGGCATCCAGGTGCATGGCAGGGATGTGGAGGTGATCGAGGCCGGGCACAGGACAGCCGTAAACCTGCAGGGCATAGAAAAAGAGGAAATCAGGCGCGGGGACATGGCCGCAACTCCCGGATCCATGACCTCTTCCATCCGCCTGGACTGCCGGTTCCATTATCTTGCAAGCGCTGATAAAAAACTTAAAAACAGAACCCAGGTGCGGGTACATGTCGGAACCAGGGAAATTCTCGGACGGGTAATCCTCATGGAAACGGACACCGTCACCCCGGGCAGCGACGCCAACATCCAGCTTCTGCTGCAGGAGCCGGTAGCGGCCTGGCCCGGTGACCATTATGTCATCCGCAGTTATTCTCCCATCAACACCATTGGCGGTGGTATCATTTATAACAACGCGCCCGGAAAACGTAAACGAACCGTTGAACGGGATCGCGCGCATAACACAAAAATATTTGCACTCTACAGATCGGGAACTCCTGAAGAAAAGCTGCTGCTTTTTCTTGAAGAAAGCGGTTTTACCGGCATTGTTGCCGATGAACTGGCGACCCGGCTGGGAATTTTTGGGAAAAAACTGAAAAAACTCCTGCAACAGCCCATATCAACCGGCAAGATTGTGGTGGTGGAATCCGACAGTCAACGCTTTGTTGCCGCCACTGTTCTGGAAAAATTAACCTCGAAAATCCAAAAGTTACTGTCCGTATACCATAAGGAAAATCCGTTAAAATCAGGCCTTGCCAAAGAGGAACTGCGGTCTCAGCTTAAACCGAAAGTTGACCAGAAACTGTTTAATTACGCACTGAATTATTTGAGCAAAAAAGGAAAAATCATCCAGGAAGAGGCCGAGGTCAAGCTTGCCGGTCATGAGGTAACACTGCAGGTGGATGAACAGGCCATGCGGGAGCGGATCAGCAATCTCTATCTGGATGCCGGTTTAAAACCACCGAATCTGAAAGATGTGCTGGTAAAATTTAACCAATTCCCTGAAGCACAGATCCGTCAGGTCATTGACCTGCTGCTACAGGACGGTGAAATAAAAAAAATTAACGAGGCGCTCTATTTTCACGCCATTGTTTTGGACAGATTACAAGATCAGCTTATCGATTTTATCAAAAAAGAGGGCGAGATCGACGCGCCCCGTTTTAAAAACATGACCGGCCTTACCCGCAAATTCTCCATTCCCCTGCTGGAGTACTTTGACAGGATCAAGCTCACCATCCGCATCGAGGACAGGCGGGTGCTGAGAAAAGGATAACAGGAAACCTTTTCTCAAAGCCTGCTTTAAGATTGCAGGGAAAATATCTCCTTACTTGCCGCCCGTTCCCTTCTGCCGGACAATACAGCGTATCGCTGCCTCATTATCACTGTTCTGGTAAAAGCCGTTAATACTTTTTGCGTATTTTTCTTTACTGATGTCTCCTGAACCGAGGGCGCTGGTCCATGAGACAAAAAGCGGCTCACTGGTGTTCATGGAAAACATGGACGTCACCGTATACCCACCAATGACAAGGTTGCCGCAATTACGCTGCACCTTTCGCAAAAAATTACTTGTTTTTGAACGTTTCGGTCCAACCGGATGAAAGCCGCTGCAACCGGCAAAAAAAGCAATGATAACCAGGCAAAGCAAAGCCGGAGTAAACAGCGTTTTTCGTTTTTCCTGTATGGTGTTCATGATTGGGTTCTCCATCTGAAATGATTAATGAATGAATCTATTGAGGTCAAGTAACATATTTCAGCCAGGCCAAAACACAAACCATGGCATACCTTACGGGCAAAGACAATATATTCCACGACTGAGGCGATGCGCCCTGCCCTGATTTTTCAAACGCTGGAGAAGCGGATAGAGTTGCTTTGCCGGGATACCGGTAATATCTGAAAGTTCACCCACGGATAACCCCTCCCCGCCGCCCTCTTCAATACAGCCCAGCACCAGATCAGCCGCCGAACCATACCCAACCGGCAGCCCTATGCTCGAAGTTGTGGTCTTCTGCGACCGGACGGTCTTTTTCTTCTTTCTCCTGGCCGCATCTTTGCGCGCGGTTCGGGGTGCACCGGTTTTTTCGACCGCTTTTTTCCCTTTCTTCTGTTTTCCTTTTTTGGGGGCTGCCGGAACAGGCACATCGATATCAATATCAAGGCCGAACAGGTCAGAGAGTTTCTCATCAGCAATCCGCCGTCCGGAGGACTCGCTCTTCTGCGAAAAAATGGCCTCGGTTCTCTCCCTGACCGCCTCATCGACCAGGTCCTCGATCGCCGCCTTGCGCAGCGTAAAAAAAGAGCCGGGTCTTCGTCAAGGCGCGCGCCGACGCCGTAGAGCGACGCGGCCACATGCTTGCACATATCCGCCCAGTCCGGGCAGGAACAATCAAAAGATATTTCAGAAGGCGTCGGAAACAATCCCCTGCCCTGCACCATGAAGACATCCTGGAGTTTTCTTGGAAATTTGCCGGCAAGCAGCTCCGGCAGGGTGGCCAGCTCCTGTCTGCATTGCTCCGTGATGGCCTGCCAGTTTTTTTCCTGATATCGGCAATGGTAATTCGCACCTTGTAGGGCGCACCCCGGCTTCCCTGGACCAGGGCATCCACCCGGCCGGGACTGATTTGTAAATCAACAACCGCCATGTGCCGCACATAACTGCGGCCCCGGCCGATACGGTTGGTGTAATCGGCGTATCGTTCAAGATTGCTGTTCCACGCCTTGCCCCACCAGGTTGTTGCCAGGGCCTGTCCACCAAGGATGACCGGACGGATGTCGGGATTTTTTTTGCGCAACTGCTTAATCTTTTTTTCAGCCCTGGCCCTTTTTTCCGCCACACTCACATAACGCGGATAATACCCGTATCCCATTTTTTCCACCTGACCTGTGTGCAAAAGAGCAAAATGTTCTCAGGAGAGCGAGAACAGCTCGCTCAACTCCTCATTATTCATCTCGGTCAGCCATATTTCACCACCGGATGCGACCACATCCCCGGCCAGTTTTGATTTTTCCTCAAGCATGGCGTCAATCTTCTCTTCAATGGTGCCCCGGGTGATAAACTTGTGCACCATGACCTTCTTCTGCTGGCCGATACGGAAGGCCCGGTCCGTGGCCTGGTTTTCCACCGCCGGATTCCACCAGCGGTCAAAATGAATGACATGATTGGCCCGGGTAAGGTTCAATCCCACCCCACCGGCCTTCAACGACAAAACCATAAAGGGTATATACCCGGCAGATTGAAAGCGGTCGATTATTTTTTTTCGTTTTCCCACCGCCACACTGCCGTGCAGCACCAGTCCAGGTCGGCCAAAAACCGTCTCAAGGAAACGGGCCAATGGTTCGGTCATCTCCTTAAACTGCGTAAATACGAGCACCTGTTCCCTTTTTTCATGGATAGTGGCGCAAATCTCCCGCAGTCGGATAAACTTACCGCTCTCGTTTTCCCGGTATCCATCCACACCGGCATATTGGTCAGGATGGTTGCAGATCTGTTTAAATTTCGTCAGCGCGGCAAGGATCATTCCCCGGCGCTGGATGCCGTCGCTATTTTCCAGGCTCCTTTGCATATCCTCGACCAGCTGTCGGTAAATAACCGTCTGCTTACGGCTGAAATCAGCCCAGGTCTTGATCTCCACCTTGTCGGGCAGGTCATTGATAATGGATTTATCGCTTTTGAGACGACGCAGAATAAAGGGACCGGTCATTTTTCGCAAACGGCCATACCCGTCGGGACGATCGGCCAATCCCTTGCTAAAAGAAGAAAACTCGGCCGCGCTTCCCAGCAGGCCCGGATTGATGAAATCAAACAGCGACCAGAAATCGGACAAACGGTTTTCCACCGGCGTTCCAGTCATGGCGATTTGATTGGCCGCAGTCAACTCCTTGATCGCATGGGTCTGTTTTGTGGTTGGATTTTTAATGGCCTGGGCCTCATCCAATATCACGTAATTCCAGGCAATGTCCCGCAGCCACTGGTAGCGCTGAACCAAGGCATAGGTGGTGACGACAAGATCAAAAAAGAGCGCTTCCTCCTGATCAAGGGGCTGGACCCTGTGTGGTTTGTGCATGGATGGATGGGCAAAGAAAACCCGCATTTCAGGCCAGAACCGTTTGATTTCCGCCTGCCAGTTGGCCAGCAGGGAGGCCGGGATAATCAGCAGCGAAGGAGATTTTTTTTCCTTTTCCCTTTCTCCTGCAAGAACATTTAAAAAAGCGAGCACCTGGATGGTCTTGCCAAGCCCCATGTCATCGGCCAGGCAGGCGCCGAAGCCAAGGGTATGCAGGCCGCAGAGCCAGCGCAAACCTTCCTGCTGATAGGGCCGCAGTTCGGCCTTGAATTGTCTGTCGGGCCGGGTCTGCGGCAGTCCTGCCGGATCGGATATCTTTGCAAACATGGAACGTAGCCAGCGGCCGTGTTCCACCTCAAGGATGTCCCCCCCTGCAGACGATACCAAGGTTTTGTCCGGCTGCAGCTGCAACCGCATGGCATCCGCCAGGGTAAGGCCCTCCCGGTCAGCCAGCCTGCGCGCCTCTTCATACGTGGCCAGCGTCTGTTCCAGCTTTTCCCGGTCAACCGCCACCCACTTGTTCTTGATAAAGGCCAGGCCGTCCACCTCGGCCAGCAACCGTTTTGCCTCCTCAATGGAAATTTCCTCCTCCCCAATCATCAAACGGGGAGAAAAATCCAACAGGGCCGCCATCCCGACCATGGCCGGCTTGTTATCACCGATGGTAAGGCTGACCCGGACCGCTGTGCGCGCCCCCTTCCACCAGTCGGGAATTCGGCAGAGGATACCGGCATCCTCATACAACCCAGTTTCCTGGAGAAAGGTATAGGCCTCCTCACTGGTCCAGGCCAGGGGGGAAAACAGTTCATTGCTTTCCAGAAGATCGTTGATCAGAGCGCTTTCCCCGGCCGCCTGGTAGACCGTGCCGAGCAGTTCCAAGAGTTTGTCCCGATCGTCGCGATACTCCTGCAGGGCATACTTAAGCGGCAGGTGGCGTGTCCTGCCGTCCCCTCCCATGGCCGTAGAGTAGGTGGCAAGAAAGGCAAAGGGATAGTCACCGTCCCGGTTTTCGACAAGATGAAAATAGATCCGGCCAAGGAGATGACTGTTGGGGGAATAATGGTGGAAGAATTCCGCAACCGTGCCGGAATAGTTTTTGATCGCTGTGGCAAAAATCGTATTTAATTTGCTCCAGAATTCAGGGAGAAGTTCCGGGCTCAAATATTCGGCTCCAACCATGGCCGGCATGGACTGGAGCAGACCCGCAAGCTCATCACCCACAGGTTCAACGATAACCTGATCCCGCAAACTCTCAAGCTCAGGGGTCAGCCGCAGCCGGCGGATAAAGATCCCGGCAAAGCTGCGCCAGAAATCAAGCGAGGGGGAAAGAGCAATTTCCGGATCCGTCAGGCCGAGATAGAGCATCCAGCCCTTCGGATCCTGCTCGTACAGAGAAAAAATCTCCTCTTGAAGAAGCGTCGTTGATTTTCCGATCCTACCCTTTACCGGCTCCCATTCGAGTTGCAGAGACCACTCGGGAAGAAGGACGGTAATGAGCGATTGATGTTTTTTTGTACTTTTTGCCATTACATTGATAAACCAGCATGGCTGGACCAGATTTGTCAGTTCTTATTCGCGGATAAATCCGCTCCTACAGTAATTTCAAATCTCCCTGACGGGTGGGAGCGGATCTATCCACGATAATTTATCCACGAAATTATGTCGAAAATCAACACAACACTGCGACACATTTATTCCATCCATACGGCGTCCCAGTGGGGATAATGACAAATATCGGAAACCAAACCGGCCCGTAGGGGATTGGCGACCATATAACGGGCCACCTGCCGGATGTCCTCTTCCCGGCGCAATGCGTGATCATGATATCCCGGCTGCCATATTCAGCCGGAGGTGCCTCGATACAGATTTATCCGTCGGGATACCCCACCTTTCATGGAGTGCATAATCGTAGCCAGACTACCTTGCTGTAACTGTACCAGCCAATGAACATGGTCCGGCATAATCACAAAGGCCAGGGTTATCGCAAGATTTTGTTCCTGTTGCAGGCGCAAACCATGTATACAGAGACGGGCTGCGTGAAAATCCGAAAATATTGGACGGCGATTATGGGTGATGGTGGTCAGTAAATAACAATAATGAGGCAATGAACAGCGGTTCTTACGTAGGTTTTTGCCATGAAATTTATGCATTGTATTATTTTTGTGATTATTCTCGACCATTTTTTGCGGATAAAATCATTCTTCGCGGATAAATCCGCTCCTACGGTTTTTGCGATTTCCCTGGAAGGTAGCTCCGTAAGGTGTGGGCGGCCCGGCACGTCATTTCATAATCTGCTCGTGCAGGTAGGCGGTGCCCACCCTACATACCTGTTCCCGGAAGGTAGGAGCGAATTTATTCGCGAAATTATGTTGTAAACTTTCCATTCTCAAGGAAAAAAATCGTCTGCCGGATAACCTCTTTTTTCTGCATGACAAAGGTGTGTCCATAGGGCACAACCAGAAAATCCTCCATGGTGCTCAATCGGGCGGAGGCGACTGACACCTTGCCGTCGTTTGGTTGCGCAACCATACGGGAAAACAGGGGGTCAAAGCTATGATTGCCGGTGATGATACCCACGGGGAAATCGACCGGACCGAGGTGATTGGGCGCCGAGTCGGGACCAGTTCCCAGGGAACAGCCTCCAGGGCCGTTGAACCGGCGAAACCACCACCTGTTTCCCAACCGATCAACTATTTCGCTGCCGTGATTCGGTGGGGCCAGCATCACCACCCGGCCCAGGTTTTCAACCACATGGGAAGAAAGATAGTGCCGGACCAGGATACCGCCCATGGAATGGGTAACAAAATGTATCTTGTTGAATCTTTTCTCCCCCGCCTTCCGGGAGCACGCATTGAGCGCCCGGGGAATATACCTTTCCGCAAGATATTTAACCGGGTATTTCCGTGAGGGATAGTCCAGGTTGCAGGTCAGGTATCCGGAATTTTGCAGGGCCTTGTCCATACGGCGCATGGAACGAGCCGTTCTGGCCAGTCCATGCAGCAGGATGACACATTCTTTTTTTTCCATATCTTTACTCCTGATCGCGGATAAATCCGCTCCTACGGTTTCTGCGATTACCCTGGACGATAACTCCGTAGTGTGGGCATAGCCCACCGGATTATTGTTCAATTCGCTTTTTTTTTTGGGGGGGGGGCCACCCTACAAACCTATCCCTGGTGGGTAGGAGTGGATTTATCCGCGATATTGAGCCGCCCCCTTCGTAAATGAGATCTGTTGGTTACGACCACTCCTACGCTTTTCGGTCGGTGAACAACTCGCGTAAGGGTGCCGGGAAAAACCCTTGCAAGTATGCCGTCAATTCCTGCTCATGGCGTTGCCACCAGACGCCAAGCAGAACGATTCCCAGGCCGATAAGAGTAAGCGATATGGGAAAAAACCAGGAATCCTTGAATATTGTCGATGCCAGGTGACCAAGATACAGGGTGATGCCCAGGGCGCCGAAAATCACAAAAACCCTGCGAACAAGGAGAACGCCCATTCCGATCAAGCCCAGATTCACCAGCATATAGCAGAAGCGGGACCACTCGCCGGAAGAATCCATTGACGTCAAACCGCCCCAAAAGGTCATTACCCCGAAGATATAGAGCCAGAATGCATAATCAGCAGATTTTCGAGATCTGATATCAACGAGTAAGGCAAGGAGAATGTGGCCGACTCCAAACCAGACCGAGACCAGGGATGCCAGTTCACGATCAATCCTGCCGCCGGTCAGCATGGCGGTCAGGTCCATTGACATATACCAGAGGGTGGCGGCAATGGGCATCAGTAAGAATGGATACCGGTATCGCCATGCCATGACGGCTCCTGTTGTTAGGGTGCCCAGCTCCATGAAGATCCAGTGGTAACGGATATAGCGATGATAATCACGATACACCGCTTCAGGAACCCACCATCCCATGCCTTTTTGCAGACCATAGATGGCAAGTGGGGTCAGGGCCACAACAAAGGTTGCGCAGATAGCGGCCGGGATATGCAGTTGTTTCCCCGCAAAGCTCCCGGTAAGGAAAAGACCTCCGGCACCGTACAAGCAGGAGATGATAAAAATTCCCCAGCCACCGAAGACCTCCCAGCCGAGATTCATAAACAGGGTCATGGCGCCGATGGCAAGCATTCCACCCAGATAATAAAGAATATGGGTGAAATCAAAACGCGGCCCCGCCCCGGGATGTGACCGGGCAAAGGAGAGAAGTTCATTGACCTGTGTATTGCTGATTATTCCCTTTTTCGCTGCATCACTGAGCAGTTCGGATGTAATTTTCATCATTTTTCCTCCCCTGAGATATCAAGACTATAGACTCGGGTTGTTTTCAGATTTTGGCAATCATCTCCTGCACACTGCGATAATCCGTCTTGCCGGTTCCCAATAAAGGAATCTCGGCAACCCGCTCAATATGGCGGATATTGTGCAGGGGAGAGAGTCCACCCCTGCGCAGAACCTGGTTGGCCTGTTGCCTGTCAATATTCAAAACCGTCAGCAGCGCCAGTTCAGGATGATCTCCCTCTGTTGCCGCAACGGCAAGAACCGGTTCTTCCCGGTCGCCGCCGAATTCAGTAACAAGAATCTCTTCAATGGCAGGCAATGAGATCATTTCACCACCCAGTTTGACAAATCGCTTGAGCCTGCCACCAAAGGTGAGCAGACCGTCCGGCCTCCTGGTTACCAGATCACCGGTATCATACCAGTCTTTGTCGTTGTGGGAGACAAAGGGGGAAGGCGCCTCACCCAGGTACCCGGCAAAAACATTGGGCCCGCGCACCAGCAGACGTCCGGGCCGGTCATCGGATATGACCTCACCACTCTCCGGATGCAGCAATACACCCTGCATGGAAGGCAGCAGGTATCCTATGGTGCCGGCAACCGGCGCCTCCGGCCTGTTAACGCTGATGACCGGCGAGCATTCGGTAACCCCATATCCCTCGCAGAGCACGGCCCCCGGCGCCTTGCGGGCCAGACGGTCAAACAGGGTCTGCGGACATTTCTCCGCCCCGGAAAAAACAAGGCGCATGGATTTCAGCTCATCTCCGTCGGCCTGATGGAGGATGTTCTGTAAAAAAGTCGGGGTGGTGATAAGCGTTGTTACCCTGTGCGAGTCAATCAGTCCGGCCAACTGCCTTCCTTCGGTCGGATTGGGCCAGTACACGGTGCGCAGACCGGTGCAGAGCGGCAGGATAACGGTTCCGGCCAGACCCAGGGAATGAAAAACAGGCAGAATGCCAAGCAACCGGTCATTTCCTCTTAACTGGAGGATTTCATTGACATCCCGACCATTGGCAAGAAAATTGGCATGGGTGAGCGGGACTGATTTCGGATGCGATTCCGAGCCCGAGGTAAAGAGAATGGCGGCGGTTTCTGCAATTTTCGCTCTTCGCAGAACTCGTCCGGGAAACCTGCTTTTCAGGAAAGCCACTCCCTTGGCAAGTATTGATATCTTTGCCGCCGACTCCTCAAGATAGAGCCAGTGCACATGGGCATCCTGCAGATCAACACCCTGGTTATGCAGACGTTCGACAAATTTTTTCGAACTGATCACATGATTCACACCGCAGTTTTTTAAACAGTAGGCCACCTGACCGCCACCGGCTGTCCAGTTCACCATTACCGGTTCACGACCGGAAAACATGACGGCAAGATAACTGATAACTGCGCCGACCGAGGCCGGGAGCATGATACCGATTCGTTTTTCCGGAATTTTTCTGATTGTCGGCAGCAGGGCAAGAACGGCCATGATCAATTGACGATAGGTTTTTTCACCGCTTATTTGGTCGCTCACAACAACCTGATCCGGAGTTTTTGCCGCCTGCTGTAGAAACAACTCTGCTATAGTGGTGCCTTCCGGAAATTCCAGCGGTTGTTCCCCGGTATCCTCAAACCAGGAAGCAGAGGCCGGCTTCAGAGCCACAAAGAATGATTCCGGCATAATGCCGCCGGCAGCCAGAATACAATCGGTAACGGTCTGCAAACCGTCAAGATGCTCCGCCGCGACCCCGAACTCCTCGTTCAAAAACATGCCGAACTCCACCAGGACCAGGCTGTCCATGGCCAGATCGCGGGCCAGGTGATCCTGCTCGCAAATTCCTTCCACACCCGCAAGATCTGCAAGTTTTTCCAGGACCAATTCCCTGGTCGTATCCGATACCTGGCTGATATCCTGCTTTGGCCGTGTCGCTTCTTGTTCTTCCACTACTTGAACTTTTCCCTGGAAGGGCAGGTAGGGAACCTGTATCCGTTTCTGGTCCACTGCATTGTAAAAATCTTCCAGATAACGGTTGATGGTCATTTTGTCTGCCGTCCGGGGAAAATCAACGGCCTCGTGGGCTTCAATCCGGACCTGCCTGCGGGGCATGAAAAATATTCCACTACCAAGCAGTCGAAAAAAATGTTTCTTCAGGTTTCCGACAAGCGAAGGAATACCATCCGCCCGGCTGAAACCGGATCCCCAGAGCCCCGTGGTCCGCAGCAAAACGACACGAACATCGGGCACAGCCGCGACAATCTGTGCCACTGCGGAATTGGCGCCCAGATCCTCTCTGGGACCGCGCATCAAACGGCCTGCCGGATAAAGGAGCACATTGTCACCCTGGTGAAGAGCCTGCGCCACCTGTTCTATACCGGCCTGGACCTGGTTCCGTTTTTCCCGGCCGCCGGTGGAAAGATCCGGGATGACGATGGTACGCATTAATCCGGCAATTCTGCGGACAAACATCCGGTCGACCTGGGCCTCATCAGCCAGGGGACAGGGGTGAAAGCGGTCCAGTAGTCGTGTCATCAAGATCACGGGATCAATCAGTGCCGGATGGTTGGGGAGAAAGAGTATAGGCCGCTTGTCAGATCGAATTTTTTCCAGTCCCTTGACGGTGACACGGTAGCGCAGCCAAAGCAGAGACCTGACCAGGATGTTCAATAACCATTGCATACTGTTTTCCTCTGTATTCAGGTTTAACCTACATCCTGCAGTTATCCGGCATTCGAACGTCGATACAGGCACATTTACGGTGTCGGCTTCACGAATTTCGTGCTCGATGTACCAACAGTACACCTGTGCCGAAATTCGCTAACCTCCTTGTATCTGCACCCGTCTCAACGTTCTCGGTGCACGAACAACTGCAGGATGTAGGTTTAATTTTTTTTATTCACACCCGTCCGGCGGAGCACGACAACCAACACAAGACCGATGACCAGGGCAACCGTTCCAAGCACCAAAAGAGAGGCGGAGGGACGTAATGCTCCATCCATGAAGGTAAAAATGCGTCCCGAGCACCACATCCCGGAGAAGGCAAGAAAATTTGAGGCGGCGATAATGCGTCCCTTTGAATCAGCTGCAGGTCGAATCTGGATAAAGGCGGTAACCGGGATGAGGAATAGCCCGCCGAATGATCCTGTGGCAACGAGCAACAGCAGCAATTGATAAAAATGGGGTTCAGCCGTTGTCTGGACCAGTAGACCGGCGCCAAGCATGCACAGCCCCATGCCCATGGCTCCCGGAACCAGGATATGTGTCCAGCGTTTGTCCGTCGTCAGCCTGGAAGCGGCAAAGGCCCCGATGCAAACACCTGTCATCAGCGAGACCGAGAGAATGGAGGTTGCCGATTTGCTGAGACCCATCTGGTTCATGCCAAGGGTATTGATCACCAGAACGGCCAGCAGGCTGATAAAGTAAAAAAACGAGTCGCAGCAGACGGCAAGCAGAAGCAGGGAATCCCTGCGCAGGGCAAGCAGTTCCCGAATAGACTGCAGGGGACCTGTCCAGGGAAAGGGGATTCTGCCGCCGGATGCCGGGCGGGAATAGACACCAAACGAGGCCAGCACGCCGAGCAGGGCAATACCGACCACACCGGTCGCCACCACCAGAACCCCGAACGGGATCCGGGTCTGCAGCAGGTGCAGATCAAGGGCAAAACCGGCCAGCGCCATGCCCGAGAGGATGGCAATCGTGGTCACCAGCTTGAGCACGGAATTGGCCGTGGTCACATATTCAGGCGGGTACAATTCCGGGATGGAACCATTCAGGGCCGGGCCAAACAGGGTCGACTGCAATCCCATGAGAAAGACCATGGCCAATACGCAGGTCCAGTTCATGGTCACGATCCCGTAGGCACCGATGAGCATGGCCGCTAATTCCAGAAATTTTACCCCGATCACCACCCTTTTTTTGGTGAACCGGTCGGCAAGCCAGCCGCCCCAGGCGGAAAACAGGATAAAGGGCAGGGAAAACAGCTCGGTCGCCCTGCCCTGCAACCCGGATAGGCCTGCTGACACGGCCAGCAGCAAAACTGCCTGTTTGAAAAAATTATCGTTAAAGACCCCTAAAAAATAGGTTATTGCCATGGCAATAAACCGTTTTCGCGCCTGTCTGATTTCCTGTTGCATGCTCTGCTCCGTAACAAACTAATTTGATTACCATCATCCCTTAAAAACAAGGGATACCATCGCTGTTTTCATGATGCCGATTCGATGAATATAGGGTTTGTCCTTGAATTCATACTGATATTTTTCTATCAGGGAGCGATGGTATCCCTAATTCCTGCTCTGCTGAACTTTGGTGGTAATCAGGAAACTATATTTATCTTTTTCTCTCTATAATCAAGAGTTGTGCCGGAATGAAGTATATCAGCATCTGGCTGATTTGACGTATTTTTTTATTTACTTTTTCCACACCGGCCTTATCCCTGTGTTCATTTATTGACAAAAATTGTATACATATTGTACAATAAACGGACATGAAAAAAATACTCTCTGAAGAAACACGCGTTTTTTTTCGCAGGGTCGGCGAATCCATCTCTGCCAATCCCTTTACTCCGGCCAGGCACAGGGCGGATTGCAGGCTGACCGGGTTGGCGGAGGATACGGATCCGGACATCGTCCTTAAGACGGCAATACACAAGGTAAACAACCGGGTTGAAGCCCTGATCACCGCTCAGCAGGCAGACCTGTCCAGCTGTACCCCCATGGATCGCCCTGCCCTAACCAACCTCTTTCTCTTTTTCCTGTTTCATAAATATCTGCCTCTGTTTGACCTTCATATTCGCAAACAAAACCAGACCACCCAGTCCCTGCCCCTGGAGTTCGGCCGAAATCTGGAAAAAGAAATGGCGGCTTTTGGTTTTACAAACAAAGAGGCAGGTCAATACATCAGCCTGTTTTTCCAGATGCGACGTGCCTTTTTCTTTATTCACACAGGCCTTGTCGGAGACAGCCCCTGTATGGAGAAGCTGCGCGCCCGTCTCTGGAACACCCTGTTTACCCATGACATCGGCGAGTATGCCCAAAACCTGATCGATAAACTTGAGGATTTTTCAACATTGCTGGTCGGTGAAACCGGGACCGGCAAGGGGTTGGCGGCCGCCGCGATCGGACGCTCGGGTTTTATTCCCTACGACGACAAGACACATCGCTTTACACCAAGTTTTACCAGGGCTTTTCTTGCCATCAATCTCTGTCAGTATCCGGAGCAGCTCATTGAATCAGAACTCTTCGGCCATGCCCGGGGCGCTTTTACCGGTGCTGTGGCCGAGCATCAAGGAATTTTTGCCAGATCAAGCAGCAAGGGGGCCGTTTTTTTAGATGAAATCGGCGAAATCTCCATCCAGACCCAGATAAAACTGTTGCGTATCCTGCAGGAACGCACCTTTAGCCCGGTTGGCAGTCATACCGGTCTTCGCTTCAAGGGACGCCTCATCGGAGCGACCAATCGGGATCTTGGCAGGATGATTGAGCAGGGAAAATTCAGGGAGGATTTTTATTTCAGGATGTGCACCGACACCATTTCCCTGCCCTCACTCAAAAAAAGAATAAACCAGTACCCTCGGGAACTGGGCCTGTTGGCCAACCACCTGATTGGAAAAATTGCCGGGAAAGGGGCGAAAAGATTGCGGGATAGAGTCGTTACTGTTTTACAACGACCTGAAAACAGAGACTATGAATGGCCGGGGAATGTGCGGGAGCTTGAGCAGGTTATCCGCAGGATCATCCTGCATGGCTCATGTCGGCTGCATGCGCAGGCGAAACGATCAAACGAGACCAATCACCCTCTATTTGATCAACAGTCGACCGTGGCCGAACTGACCAGCCAATACTGCGGGTTCCTGTATAAAAAATATGGAAATTACCAGGCGATCGCACGCATTACCGGACTTGACCGACGCACCGTCAAAAAATATGTCGAGCGGGAATAGACAAAAATACCAGCAAGAAAAATAAAAAAGACCCGCAACAGTTTAAACCAACCGCTGCGAGCCCGTAGTCAAAAAAAACGAATAAAGAATCCACCCCCAGAGGGGGTGGTATTGAGTTTACCCCTAAAAGGGGATGAGAATGCCTCTTGCCCCCAGAGGGGGCGAGGTGTTGTC
>JANTGH010000029.1 GCA_024763055.1 Desulfobulbaceae bacterium | reverse complement strand
AGTGTTCTGTGGCGGGTCTTAATTAGACATGTAGTATGCCCACGAATCGCCACAGGACACACGACGCAGTAGATCGAAGTTTTTACGACGCCATCAAAGAAAAAAACTTGATGCAGATCAATCACGAGATGAATAGCCCTGATACAGGTGTTAAATTACCTGGCAGCCGTTATTCGAAGTAGTGGCGTTCTGAGGGAAAAACAGAGGAGAATAATAATAAAACAGAGTGGCAGAAGTCAGATCCGCCACCCTGGTATGTGCTCAGGAAAGTTTAAGGATGTATTTTATTGGATCGTTATATTTCCTTCATTTTTCTGGCATTCGGAACAGATGCCGGTGAATTCAATATGGTGTCCGAAAATCTGGTATGAAGAATTTTTGGCAGCAGTGCCGACTAATGAATCTATAATAGGGATATCAATATCTTCAACCTTGCCGCAGCAGGAACAACGAATATGGTAATGGGACTCGGTGGTTGCGTCAAAACGCTTCTGGGTGCCACCTACCTCAAGTTTTGCAATCATTCCGTTTTCAGCCATTAATTCAAGGTTACGGTAGACCGTGCCTAATCCGATTCTGGGCAGACGTTTACGAACCATGTCGTAAACTTCGCTGGCTGTTGGATGGGTTTTTACCTTTGAAAGCTCTTCAAGAATAATTTGTCGTTGTGTTGTCAATCGGATCATGGGTGTTGGTGCGTTCATAGTCTACTCTTGTGTATTGGTTGCGGTTCAAGGGAAAATTAAACATTGAATAATCATTCTTAATGGGATTAATACACGGATCAAGCAGGTTGTCAAGAGAAATGAATGCTGGTTCAATTTTGTTTGTATTGAGCATCAAAAATGTTGAAAATCAAGGATAAAATACTCGCCGCACCTCTTCTGCTTGCACCCATGGCCGGGTTAACCCATTCAGCGCTTCGAACGCTTGTGTTATCGTTTGGTGGAGCAGGCCTGTTGTCAACGGAAATGCTTTCCGCACGACGGCTGCCTAAGGAGAATCAGTATGTTTCTCCCTATCTTGTCCGCACGAAAGAGGAATTTCCTCTTTCGTATCAGTTGCTGATTACCGATGTCCAGGAGATCGGTCCGGCAATAGTAGCACTTCATCGTATGGCTGCAGACGTGGTTGATCTTAATTTTGGTTGTCCAGCCCCGCGGATACGGAAAGCGGGCGGTGGCAGTTCCCTTATGTCTGATCCCTTGCGGGTGCGTGGAATTATTCGGACCGCCCGGCGTCGGACAAACCTTCCTTTGACCGCAAAAATCCGTCTTGGCGAGCGTCTTGAACAATCATCATTGCGAGATTTTTGTACGATGCTCCAGGACGAAGGGTTGGATATGCTTACCGTTCATGCCCGCTTGCGGGGAGAATCCTTTGCCCGTAAACCCCATTGGGAATGGGTGGAAAAGGTTAAGAACTGGCTTGATATTCCGGTGGTGGCCAATGGCGGAATTTTTTCGGTGAAAGATGCGGCCCGCTGCCTGTCGCTCAGTAATGCCGACGGCTTGATGCTTGGTCGAGCCGCAGCACAGAAACCATGGCTTTTTGCAGCGATTGCCCGGGAGATTTATGGCATCTCGGTACCGGAATGGAAAATAAGCCTGCCGCGTCTTTACGGTGAGTTTGCCCTGGGATTGACCCGTTTTCGTCCGGAACGCCGGCTTGGCCGTCTCAAAGAGTTCACTCATTATTTTTCCTTAAATTATGCTTTTGGCCATCATCTCGCCATGGCCGTCCAGAAAAGCACAACCCTTACCCAGGCCTGGCGTCAGGCTGTATGTTTTTTTGAGAGAACCGATCCTGAGGGCATGATCGGAGTCGCAGACGAGGAAGTTTCAACAGCGCTTTCTTCGCCTTATATCAGCGATGTCATGAGACCTTAGGAACGGAGCAAAAATAACTGTAACATCCTCTTTGCCTTTTCGGAGTCTCGCAGATAAGGAACGTAGTGAAGACTTCGGGCTCGCACCCTGCTCATTTCCTGTGTTGCGCAAAAGGTTACATAATTTAGCTATGCGCCACTTTACGCGTATGCGCTCCTTTACGTGCCTTGGAAATGAACAAAAAACGGACAATATTGTAGCATTTATTTCCTTACAGTCCTTTATCGCAGCGCCGGGTTGAAATAGCCAAAGCGTAGGCCCGAAAATCTTTTTTTTAGCTGTCTGTGCCAGTTGACCATGCCCAGGGCCGGTCCGGTCGGTACAAATTGAAGTGCCTGCAGGTAATATTCAGGGTCTATGTTTAAGTTGCGCAGCTGAATCAGGTCCGGATGCTCGGTTGAGATCAGCTCGCAGAGGGCTGAAAACTCTTTCGGATCATCGGTAAAACCCGGCAGGATGAAATAGTTGAGTGAAACGTGAAGCCCATATTTTTTCATGATCCGGATAGAGCGACGGACATCATCAAAATCAAATCCTCGTGGTTGGTAATAACGGCTATGGTATTTGAGTTGAGCGCTGTTCATGGAAATCCGGATGGAATCCAGACCGCTGAATGCCAGCTGCTCCACCGCATCGGGCAGGCTGCCGTTGGTGTTGAGGTTTATTGTTCCCCGTCTGGTCCGGGCCCGGATACGCTTAATGGATTGTTTGATAATATCGGCCTGGAGAAGTGGCTCTCCCTCACATCCCTGGCCGAAACTGACAACCGCTTTCGGCGCCTTCTCCAGGTGGGGAATGGCGACTTCCGAGATTTCCGCAGGCGAGGGAACAAACCTGATGCGGTCTTGGGCAGATTGGCAACATCCTGAGGGCTGCAGGGAGATGCAGCCGACACAGGAGGCATTGCAGACCGGTGAGCAGGGAAGGGGTGCTTCCCATCGACCCAGAAAGTAATTACGGGCGGCCGGACAGCCGTAGGTCAGACAACACTTACCGAGATGCTGAATTAATCGGTTGCCGGGAAAGGCCTGTAACTTTTCTCTGGTTTTTTTTTCTATTCGTTTCTGATGAAACCGACTCGGATCCTGGCGAATATCGGCATCGCTTCTGAACGCGGCTACATAAAATTTTCCGTCCAGCCAGCCCACAGCCGTATAGGCAAACAGCGGCAGTTGGGGCGCGTTTTTTGAATTTGTCTTGTAGGCAGCCGTATAAATGGCCGTGTGGGCGGGGGCCATAAAGGCGGCTACCGCCTGTATGGACTCATCCGGAGCGTAGGGATTGCTGTCAAGAAGGGCCGGCTCTCCACTCTCCGGTTCAATCCCCACCGGCAGGCGGGCGGGAAGGACAAACATCTCGCTGCCTTCTGGGAGTTCAATCAGTTCTTCCCAGGTGGGTCGATAAAATTTACCGGCACTGCCGCCGGCCATTTGCAGATCGGTATAATCGAGAATTTGATCTTGACTGTCGGCAAAAATCAGGTGCGGAAGAGGACGTCCTGAGGGCAGGGCAGACATGGAGGAAAATCTCTTGAATTGTCCTGTCTGTTATTTCGGACGTATTCGGGAGAGAATAGAGTCAACGGCCCGGTAGACATCAAGATCGTCTCCGAATACGTCCTGAATGTGAGGATTATCGATGAGATCTTCAATAATAAACTGGGTAATAAACAGGCTGACCATGTTTGGATCCTGAGTCAGGGTACGGATTGGAGCGATCTTAAATTGCATATCAAATTCCTCCATGTCGCCCATGGTCATCAACTGTTTTTCCATGGCTTCCCGGATAGCCTGCTCGGAATTTGTCTCAATAATGTGCTCATCCAGCAGTCGTTGGACGAGAGCGATAGCCAGCTCTTCGGCATTGTCCCTTGCCTTGCGCAGCATAAAGCGACGTTCCCGCTCCCGCTTGCGGTCAATGGCATCAATGGTTTTGTTGGTGGAACGGTTCGGATTCATGTGGCGGGCCATTATTATACTCCTTGCAATGAGATAAGATTACATTTTTTCTGTTGTATCAGATTCACCGAACAGCTTACTCCCCAAGCTCGCTTTGATATAATTTTTGAAAGGCCTGAACTTTGGCGGCGGTTTTACTGTCAAGTTGCAGGTCGTATTTATTAACGTATTCCGCAGCCATTCGGTGGGTATTAAAAATTGGTACATTGAGCCGGAGATTGTTGACAGCAATCCGCATGTACTGCTCGGGATGATCATAAAAGATATCCAATATTTTCGGCAGCAGATTATAAAATGAGAGGGAGTCCTCGTCATAAAGGAGCGATCCCGGATCTTCGCTCAGGTTAGCTTTGTCAATCGGCCCTTCGTAACCGAATTTCCAGCCGGTCAGGCCCCCATGATATCCTTCAACCCACCAGCCATCCATAACACTGATGTTAGGCGCCCCATTCATGGCAGCCTTCATGCCGCTCGTCCCGGAAGCTTCCAGAGGTCGTTTAGGACTGTTAAGCCAGGCATGCACCCCGGAAACCATCATCTTGGCAATCGACATATCGTATCCGGGAATAAAGACCAGCTTTGCCCGACCCTCGCTTTTACGATACAGCTTCTCCTGGTTATCAAGAATCAGCTTGAGCACCGATTTGCCGGGTTCATCAGCCGGATGGGCCTTGCCGGCAAAGACGAAGTTGATGTGCTTGTTTTTTCGGAGAAGGATATCTGCCAGTGCGTTGATATCATCAAAAATAAGATCTGCCCGTTTATAGGTTGAAAACCTGCGGGCAAAGCCGATGGTAAAGACACCCGCTTCAAGATCAGGCGATTTGTCCAGGCGGGAGAGATAGTTGGGTGGATCAATCCATGTTTCCAGCATCTGGTTTCTATGTGTCTGGAGCATGGAGTTGATGTAGCTGATCAGGATGCGATTGTCTCTTTCCCACGCCTTGCGGAGTTCGGCCGCGAGTTCGGGAACATCCGGGGCAAGTTCGGCAAAAATACCCGGATTGTTCCGCCAGCCGGTGAGTTGGGAAAAGCTGTCAAAGATCCCGGCTCTATTTTCGCTGATCCAGGTGAGGTGATGGACACCGTTGGTCACTGCGGTGATCTTGTCGGCAAACTGGGGAAATTGTCTGCGGGTTACGTCTCGATGCAGGCGACTGACACTGTTGACAGCCCGGTTGACCCGCATGGCCAGGGCTGTAAAGTTATACTCCCCCGGAGATTCCTTATCTTTTGCCAGCAGATCGAGAATCTGTTGACAGACCCGGTGACTGATACCGGAATACATGGATTTGGAAAACCGATCATGTCCTGCTTTAACCGGTGTATGAATGGTGTAGACAATCCGCTCGGCGACAGTGTTGACAGCCTGCAGGATATCCTCATCATCAATGCGTTGGTCCAACTCTTTTCCCAGTTTTTTCTTAAGCTCTCTAAGGATGAGATGCAGTGAGACCGCTACTCCGTGTTGTTCATTAAGGTGTATGGTATGAGCAGTGAAGCCAAGGGCCTCCATGAGCGGCAGCACACAGGAACCGAGCATTCGCCGCTGGTTGGCCTTCATAACCGTTGATTTTGCGTTGTACAGCTGTTCGGCAGCCTCGAGAATCCAGTCCGGTGAGGACGGAAGGCTGTAATCAATGAGAAATTCGGGGACAAAATAGTCGAGCTCTTCACTGATTTCCATCTTCATCCAGACCTGCGCCATTATCTCTACCGGTTCTTGATGCATGTTGAAAAAGGGAACAGGGATTTCAAGGGGCACATCCGGATTCTCAGGGTCATGGAGCTGAAACAGTGAGGGGGTTTCTTCCGGGTTCCAAGAGGTTGCCTGATCGATTTGCCCGACCTTGGAGTCGACAAATTGTGAGAAATATCCTTCTCGGTAAAGAAGACTGACGGCCAAGACCGGAATATGTATGTCGGCAAAGCTTTTCAAGGTGTCACCGGCAAGGACACCGAGACCTCCGCTATAATTGGGAATTTTTCGAGGTCCATGGAGATATTTGTGAATAAATTTATTGGCTTCGTTGTCGTCACTTCCGGTGATTTTCTGTTCGTGCAGAAAGTCCAGCAGAGGATGGAAAACATCCGGATCAGCCCCGATTTCCATGGAAATGTAGGCCACGGAGTTACCATCGGTCGTTTGGAGTTGATGCCATACTTTATCAAGAGTTTTCTGGGTGACCCCAAAAAAACTACCAAATTTATTGCGGGAAACCAGGTCCTGTTCCGTATGGATAGTAATTGCTTTTTCTACTGTCACGAGACTGTTCTTTTTCTGTTTTGCGATGTCTTCCGGCGGATGCTGTCTTTTCGTCAGACCCTGTTATTGTCCGGTATATAAGGAACGGTCGAATTTTACCATAGCACCAAACTTAGAAGGGCTGATGCTGTTTTGCAAGCTAATTTCTCCCAACGGAAAAAAATGTTGTATTCATTCTCCGTTGGAGTAGAATTGCTGATGGTTGGACAGGTGCAGACTTTGAGATCAACAGGCCTTAATATATATCCATTAGGAGGATATCATGCTGAAAAACGGAACGTTATTGAGTATTTTTGTGCTGGCCGTTTTCTTTGGTTTATTGTTGGGCGGTTGTGGAAAAAAGGCTCCGAAATCTACGGAGACGACGGCGACGGAGGGATTGGGACCCGCTGAATCCCTTGACACTGAGGCTACGGATATTGCTGCCACTGTTGAAGGCAGGACTTCCGGGCCGATGTTACCTGTGTATTTTGCCTTTGATTCGGCCGTGATTGAAGGAGATCAAACTCTTCGTCTTGAGAAAAATGCGGATTTTCTTAAAAGTCATCCCGATATCCTGGTGCGTATTGAGGGGAATTGTGATCCTCGCGGTACCAGGGAATATAACCTTGCCCTTGGTGAACGGCGAGCGCAAAGTGCCAAAAAATATCTTGTTAACCTTGGAGTTGACAGAGGGCACTTGAGAACGATCAGCTGGGGTGAAGAAAAGTTGTTGTTGTTCGGGCATGATGAGTTGTCCTGGGCGCAGAATAGACGGGATGATTTTGTCATTATGAAGTAAGAATTCGCTCACAGCAGCCTTTAGACATTTATTTTTCAAGCGAAGCTTTAAGGAAAACGGGCACATGTTGTTGGAACCGGATGGAGGGCTACTCCTTCCATCCGGTTTGTCATTTTTGATGAACTCGTAAAAAGTCGAAACAACGTTTAAAGGTGGCTGAGTAAAAACACAGATATACAGGTAAGCGCAGCGTAGCGGTGACTCCGAGGCGCAGATAAACGTTTGCTTTCAAAGGAGCCGGGCAAGATTGCATCGGTTTTTTACTTTCCCTGTAGTCTTTTAATTATATCGGAATGTTCCGAGTTTTTTTGCGCAGTTCTCTACGTTAGGTTTTGTTTATATTATTACTTTAATGAGATAGGAGTTTGTGATGAAACATATGGTACTTCCTGCCGGTGTGTTGATGGTTGTTGTTTTTCTTGCGTTATCGTTTGCGACTGCCGGCAGTGTTTTTTCCGCCGAAACAAAGATCGGCGTAATCAATATGAAGAAGGTGCTGGCGACCTCTACTGCTGGAAAGAACGCACAGAAAGTTCTGGAAAAGAAAATGAATGAACTTCGGGCCAAATTCAAGAAGGACGAAGAGGCGTTACTGGCGTTACAGAAAGAAATAGAGAAAAAGAGCTCGGCCTGGAGTGATGAAATTAAGCAGCAAAAGGCCATAGAGTTTCAGAAAAAACGGCGGGACCTCGGCACCAAGCAGGAGGATGCCAATCTGGAGTTGAAACAGTTACGGGAAAAACATCTGACACCAATTTTGAAAAAGTTAGAGCAGGTGGTCAAGACTGTGGCCCAAAAGGGGGGATACACCATTGTTCTTCCAAATACTGCCGTTTTGTACAGGGATAAGGGCGCTGACATTACAGCTGTAATTACCGATGCCTTGAATAAGGCGTTGAAATAATAAAAAATTATCTTAACCCGTATATTTCACAAGCGATCTGCTGCAAGCTCTGAAAACACCATGTCTGCTGCGGTACAGCCCCAAAAAGGATCCTCGAAATACTTCAGTATGTCTGCGGCCTTTTTGGTTCTGTTCCTTGAGGGTCTCACCTCGTTCGCTATCTGCATGCAATGCGTTTCCCTTTTGCTACGATCTTTGTGAGATATGCGGGTTAACCGGAGAGAACAGACCTTTACCGAGTTGTGAATCCACTTGAGTTTGTCGCCTTAACACCGAAGAGCAACTGTGGGCAGTGCGGGTACCCCACCTGTCTCGCCTTTGCCGTTGCCGTGACCAAGGGAGGCATTCCCGCAGCCGGATGTCCTTTTATTGATAGTGATGCTCTCCCTTCTGATTTGAAGCAGGGACAAAATACCGAAGGTTTGCGAGCGGTTGCCCGAGGGCAGGAAGAGCGCGATATGGCTCTGGTTGCTCATCTGAAATCTAAGTTAAGTGCATTGGATTTTCAGCGGCTTGCAGGACAACTTGGGGCCAAATGGTCGGCCGATTGTCCGGATATGCTCCGCTTTGTCTATCTCGGCTGTTCGGTGGCGCTCGGTAAAGAGCAGCTTGAGGTCGACGGCCGGCAGCTCATTGATCCGAGGGATCAGATCCTGCTCTATAATTATGTTGCGTTTGGCGGTGGTCGTTTCCCTGATGGCAATTGGGTCGGCATGGAGAGTTTGCCCAATTCCATTTCCAAGGTTCGTACTCTGGCTACCTATTGCGAACAGCGCCTCGGCAAACGTTTTGCTGCTCGAGGATGGCGGCTCAGGGAACTTTGCCGACTGGTTGGAGGTACCCCGGGACCGTCCGGGCAAAGTGCGGATGTAGGTATGATTGTACCAGTACTCCCCCATGTACCGTTATATGTTTTGTTCTGGGATGAAGAGCTGGAAGATGGTTTTGAGGCAAAGGTTAAAGTGTTATTTGATCATAATGTAATGGATTTTCTGGACCTGGAATCCCTGGTGTTTGCGGCCGAGCGGATGGCTGACCGGCTGGCTGAGCTGGATGGCCCATGAACGGTGAACGATTGCAACATATTCTGGAGAAATTTAGGGATGTAAAGATACTGGTGATCGGCGATGTTATTATCGATCATTTTATCTGGGGTACGGTTTCCAGGATTTCTCCGGAAGCGCCGGTGCCGGTAGTGAATGTCGGCAAAGAAGAATTGTTGTTAGGCGGCAGCGCCAACGTTCTGCGCAATATTGTCTCTCTTGGCGGCAGTGGCGGCCTGTGTGGAATGATAGGGTCTGATGCCATGGGCAAGGAATTTCTTCATCTCTTGGAAGAATTACCTGCCTCTACCGCCGGCCTGGTTGCCGGCAAGCGGCCGACTACTGTCAAGACCAGGGTCGTTGCCCAGGGACAGCAGGTTGTACGCTTTGATCGGGAAGAAACCGGAGTGCCGGCTGGTGAAACGTTAAAAAAGCTCCTTGCCTATCTTGAAGCACATCTGTCGCATTTTGATGCGGTCATAGTCTCCGATTATGCCAAGGGAGTAATTAATGAAGAGCTGATGGCCCGTCTTCATCAGTTGCTGGCAAGAATCCGGCGCCGGGAAGAACGCCCGTTTCCTCTCATTGTTGATCCTAAGCCTTCCAATTTACATAGATTTTTAGGTGCAACAATTATAACACCTAATAATCATGAGGCGGAGATAATGAGCGGCATGGCGCTAACCGATGAGCGAAGTCTGCCTGCGGCTGCGCGTCATATTTGTGAGGAAATTGATTGTGGGGCGGTTCTTATTACCCGGGGAGAAGCGGGAATGGCGCTTTGGCAGGAAGATGGCACCCTGGTGACCATTCCGACAACCGCCAAGGAAGTATATGATGTCACCGGTGCCGGGGACACGGTGGCCGCCACTCTTGCTCTTGGTCTTGCAACGGGCTGCTCCACGGAAGAAGCAGCTGTTCTGGCCAATTACGCGGCCGGGATTGTAGTCGGCAAGGTGGGCACGGCTTGTGTCGACAGCCGGGAACTGCAGGCTACGCTTGCCGCTGCCTGAAAAATAGAGATCTGCCCGGGAAAAAATAATTCACCGGTATAGGGCTGGAAGAAAGCCGGCAGGGTTTTAAGGCCATAATCGTACTTGACAGGGACCGTGAAGCAGTGCAGTTTTTTTGTTTGCCGTCCTCTGAATTCTGATTTTCCGAAATGGAGACATTCTATGCGGCCACGAAGTATGACCGGATTCGGACGGGGGGACGCCCGGGCCGAGGGACGGACCTGGACGGTGGAAATCAAAACAGTCAATCATCGGTTTCTGGATCAGCACATAGTCCTGCCGCATAGTGTCGGCGGCCTTGAGGACCGTGTCAAGAAGTTGGTCGCGGCCCGACTTGACCGTGGTCGGGCAGAGGTGAAGATAGGCCTGCAGGGTGACGTCTCTTTGGGAGTGCATCTTCAGGTCAATATGAACCTCGCTGAGCAGTATCATCATTGTCTGCAGCAGGTTAATGAAGAACTGGGGCTTGGTTACCGTATTGAACTTGCCGACATGCTTACCCTGCCTGAGGTGATCAGCCGACAGGAAGAAGGCCTGGATCTTGACGTGGAATGGGAGGCTCTTGCTGAGGCGGTCACTATCGCCCTTGAAGAATGTGACCGGATGCGTGAGCAGGAAGGGCAGGCGTTAAAGGATGAGTTGAGCGGCCGTCTGCAGCGTTTTTCACGCCTTATTCGGACCGTAGAGGGGAGAATACCCGAGGTTTTACAGATTCGCCGGCAGGAATTGAAGGAACGTATCGATAAACTTCTTGCGGGGATGGATATTGATCCTGCCCGGCTTGCGCAGGAAGCCGCCTATATGGTGGACAAGGCCGATGTGACCGAGGAAATTGTACGGTTGAAGAGTCATGTCGAACAATTCCGGCATTTTTTAAACAGTGACGAACCTGTTGGCCGCAGACTCGATTTTCTTCTGCAGGAGTTTCTGCGGGAGGTGAATACCCTGGCCTCGAAGATCAACAATGGATCCATCGCCCATCTTGGGGTGGAGATGAAAAATGAGATCGAAAAACTACGCGAGCAGGTGCAGAATTTAGAATAGGCCTTAGAGTACTTACCAGGTAGTTTTTTTCTTGTTGTAAAATCATAACCCGGGAGTATGAATTATGAGAATTATTAGTGTTATTGTAATGAGTTGCCTTTTTTTTGCGGTTTCCGCTCTTGCCGATGACGGTCTTGTTCGCTTGCAGAGCAATGACACGGTAACGGTCACTGCCGAGCGTCTGCAAAAGGTCTTGAAAGAAAAAGGCTTGCGTATTTTTGCCCGGATTGATCATCAGAAAGGCGCTGCTTCGGTGGAGAAGAAGTTGCGGCCGACAGAGGTGTTTATCTTTGGAAATCCCAAGGCTGGAACACCCCTTATGCAGTGTAAACAGACGATTGGCATAGACCTGCCGCAGAAGATACTGCTTTATGAGGATGAACAGGGGAAAACCTGGGTTGTCTATAATGCTCCCGCCTATCTCGCGGGACGGCATGGTCTTGGCGAGTGCGGCGCTAAGACCGTTGCCAAGGTAACCAATATTTTGGCCAAAGTCTCCCATGCCGCAGCCGGTCTTTAGGGCAAGATGGACAGTCGACTCATCAATGTAGGCTTTGGCAATGCCGTCAAAGTTAACCGCATCCTGGCGGTGGTCAATCCCGGATCTTCGCCGATTCGAAAATTAAAAGATGAGGCCCGCCGGGAAAAGAAATTGATCGATGTGACCGAAGGAAGGCGCACCCGGGCTATCCTGCTGCTTGATTCCGGGCACTTGGTTCTCTCCTCGGTTCAGCCGGAAACCATTTCACAACGGCTGGCGCAACTGGAAGAGGAGCGGCGTAGTCCGATCGGTTTGATGTTGAGAAATGAGACGGAAAGTGGCTGAGGGGATGCTTGTTGTACTTTCCGCACCTTCCGGATGCGGTAAGACCACCCTGCTGAAGAAGGTGATGGCGGATCTGCCCGGTCTGGTCTTTTCCGTGTCCCATACCACCCGTGCGCCGCGCGCAGGCGAAAAGAACGGGCAGGATTATTTTTTTGTCAGCCGGGAAGAATTTGCCTTTATTCGTGATCGCAGACCTTCCGGGTTTCTCGAGTGGGCTGAGGTGCATGGCAACCTTTACGGGACCTCCCGTCAGGAAGTTGAGCGGCAGCGGGCGGCCGGTCTTGATGTTATCCTTGATATTGATGTCCAGGGCGCGGCCCAGGTACGAGCGGCAGCTGATCCGGTGACTGTTTTTATTGCGCCTCCTTCCCTTGATGAACTTGGCCGCAGACTGCGGAGCCGAGGCACGGAAGACGAAAAGACCATTGCCCTGCGACTTGCCGGCGCGGAAAGGGAAATGAGGGCTGCCGTTGATTATGAATATTTGATTGTCAATGATGATCTTGACGAGGCAGTGGAGAGTCTGCGTTGCGTGCTGATCGGTGAGCGGCTGCGGCGGAGAAGGAATCGAGTCGGTCAGCAGGTAGTCGGTTTTGAACTCCACTGATTTACCAGGGTAATGGCAGGTAGGCGCAAGAGACGGACCGGTGATAATACTTTCGTCGAGGTCCCTGATGACCTGATTTGGGGAATTAATCCGGTGTATGAGGCCCTGGATGCCCGCAGTTTGAGTGATATTGCGGTGCAGAGGGGCAAGGCCGGGCCCAGAATTCAGGAAATTGTGGATCTGGCGAGAGAATATCGGGTTCGGCTGCGTTTTGTGGAAGCCGACCGTATGGGCGTGCCGGCGGGATGTCGGCATCAAGGGGTGGTCGCCCGCAGGGCCGCTACCGTTTTCCTTTCCTTTGACCGGTTACTTAAGGCGGTGTTGGAAGCCGAAGCCGCTGAAGCCAGACTGCTGATCCTGGATTCCATCCAGGATCCGAGAAATCTCGGCTCTATCCTGCGTTCCGCCCTGGCAGCAGGTTTTCGGCATGTCATCCTTTCCCGGGAGCGAAGCGCTCCCGTTTCCGGCACCGTGGCCCGTACTTCTGCCGGCGCCCTGGCCCATTTGCAGCTTTGTCAGGCAGTCAACCTGGTCGAGACCATAAAAATATTAAAAGAAAATGGGTTCTGGATTTACGGCGCCGTGGCTTCCCGTGACGCCGCATCGCTTTATGAAGCTGATTTTTCAGGTAAGGTTGCTCTTGTGGTTGGAGGCGAAGACAAAGGGATTAGGCCTCTCATTCAAAAAAACTGTGATCAGCTCATCACAATTCCCATGCAGTCCTCGTTTGACTCCTTAAACGTTTCTGTTGCCGCGGCCGTTATCATGTTTGAGATTATTCGCTCGCAACAACTGCGGCAATAGTCGTTATTTTTTCTTGCCATCTATCTGGGCCTGAAACAGGTCGCCTAAGGTTCCCATGGACTTTGGCTGTTGATTGTCCGGTGGTGGAACATAGTCATTGTGTTCTGAATCCTCATCTTCCGTGTAGTCTTCCGGGAGCAGTGAAATACGGTTTTTTTCCGTGTCAATGGAGTCGATTTTAACTGTTATCGGCTGGCCGGTTTCCAGAACTTCTCGCGGGTGGTTGATTCTACGACCAGAGCCGAGTTTTGAGATATGCAGCAACCCGTCAACACCCGGTTCCAGGGTGATAAAGGCGCCGAAAGTTGTTAGTCGGGAAACGGTTCCCTGGTGAACGGTTCCGGGAGGATATTTTTCAAGAGCCCGGGCCCAGGGATTTTCCGTGGTTTCCCGCAGGCTGAGCGAAATGCGCCCATTATCCCAGTCGAGACGTTTCAGCACCACCTCTACCTGTTGCCCGCGACTGAGGATATCATCCACCTTATCCGTCTGTCCCCAGGCCAGCTCCGAGATGGGAATCAACCCGTCTATGCCGCCAAGATCAACAAAGGCACCGAACTTCCGTATAGAGGTCACGACACCAGAAACCCGCATGCCTTCTTCCAGAGTTTGTTGTAATTGTTCCCGCTGCTCCTCGCGCTGCTCCTCTATGACCGCCCGTGCGGAGAGGATAATATTACGGCCTTTACTGCTGAATTCCATGACCTTAAAGGGTAACGTCTTTTCAATATACTCTTCCGGTTCCTCGATTCGACGAATATCCATCTGAGAGTAGGGGCAGAATCCGCGCGTCCCGGACACCTGTATTTCAAAGCCTCCCTTGATTTCTTTAACGACCTTGCCTTCAACAGGAATGCCGGCGTGGAAGGCATCTTCAAGTTCCTGCAGTGAGGCCTGGCCGGAGCCAAGCCTGACGGTGAAGATCATTTCTCCACCTCGCCGGGCAACAAAAAAAGCCTTGAGTCTGTCGCCGGTCGTTACCGTACAGTTCCCCTCATCATCCTGTAACTCTGAAGCCTTCAGCACACCTTCACTCTTGCCGCCGATGTCAAGGAAGATGTTTTCTCCACTGCTGCCGGCAACTACCGCCTCAACACGATCTCCGGGCTGGAGTTTGTTCTTTACCACGGTTTTTTCCTGAAACAGGTCTGCAAAGCTTTCTTCAGTCATGATTTTTTATCTATTTTTGATTGAGTGTTTTAAATGGAATAACGTCTATCCATTGTCAATGTCAAGCCGTTTGCCGACAATGATTCGCTTCCAGCTCAGATCCTCTGTTGCAAGGAGAATAAATCCAGGAAGCTCGTCTTTGCCAAGCAGATCACCGGGATTGACCAGCAGGCAGTCGCCGATCCGTTCAACCCTGTTTTTATGATTGTGTCCACAACAAACCATATCATATTGTCCGCTGGCCGCAAGTCCTCTGGCCAGTTCCGGGTAATGATGACAGCCGATTCGCAGTCCTGCCGCATTAAAATCGGCTGCAAACCCATGGTGGGTGATACGGTCAAACAGGGTGGCGCAGCGTGAGGAAATAAGATGCTGATCACCAGCATTATTTCCGTAAATCAGATGAATTTGACCATGAAACCTGTGCAGGTAGGGGAGCATGAATGGGGAAATCAGGTCACCGCAGTGAATCAGGACCTCCGCCCCCGCCTTATTGGCACGGTTGACTGCCCGAACAAGGTTTGGAATATGATCATGACTGTCTGATATAATGGCGATATGCATGATATATTGGGTCATAAATGAATTCGGCACGGGAGATAATCAGTGCGGAAAGCGTCCAGAGCCGGATGAACACTAAAAGATTGGCCAGGGCATGGAAAATTATTTTTATCTGCATGTACTGGTGGCTTACCGATGGATAATTTCCGTATCCGTGGGTATATCCAGCTTAAGAATGGCCTGGACCCGGTCCGGGTCTTCAACATCGATGGAATTTGTTTGAATGTTGGTAAAGGTCAGTTGCGTTGTAGAGTCGAAATGATCCTCCAGGATGAGGTGATGGATAAGGAAATTGTCATCAAACCAGATTTGGACGGCCTTAATCTGTGGGTGGGGTTTGTTTGGAGTAAGTCGAAGCATATGCAGGGAAGTTCCGGCAAGGGTGAAGACGTACCGGTTGTCCGGCAGCTCGATTGCAAATTCATTAGTGAGATCATTTTTACCGGAAAAAAAGGCATAGGTGATTTCATTATTGAGCTCTGCGGCTGAGGTGACAATCAGCTGGTGATCTTTTTGGGTATAGATAGAGAGCTTCTTCCCATCATTGAGGAAAATCTGTGGATCCGGCTCCGTATAATTCCAGCGCATGATTCCTGTTTTATCGGGATTTTTAAGTCTGAGGAAGACTCCGTTTCCCTTGCCGCTTCTGCTGCGCAATTCCGTTTTTGTCAGTTGGACAAATTTAAAGCTGAGGCTTGTGAATTTGCGATAGGTCTGCTGTAATTGGATGAGTTGTTGTTCCTGCGGTATGGAGGTCGCATTACCGGATCCTGAGAGAGGGGAACAGCAGAGTAGAAAGAGGGGAATCATTTTCAAAAGAGCATTAGACATTGACTTTTTCCAGTGTAATGGGACGGCCGAAGATATGGGCTGCGAGGTGCCCGGCCGTTTCCGTCAGATCGGAGACAAAAAAACGGCTTTCTTTTCCGGGATTATACAACTTTTCGGCAAGATCGGTATGAGTATTGAGAAAGGAGAGAACTGCATGGGCAACTTCGACGGAGGAATCAATCAGGTGCACTCGTCTGCCGATGCGCGGGACAATCAGAGGTTTTAACAGCGGATAATGGGTACAGCCGAGGACCAGGGTGTCAATTTGTCGGCTGCGCAGAGGGTGCAGATATCTGCGAAGAATCATCTTGGTTTCCCGCTTTTTGAGCCACCCCTCTTCAACCAGGGGAACCAGCAGGGGACAGGGTTGGCTGAAAACCTGATATTGCGCCCGCTGCCTGCTGATACCCTGCTCGTAAATTCCACTTTTTATAGTGGCCCGGGTGCCGATAACGCCGATCTTGCCGTTCTTGCTGATAACTGCAGCCTGATTGACTGCCGGATTGATTACATCAAGGATAGGCACGGAATAGGAATTTTTCAGGGTCGACAGGGCGGTACTGGCTGCTGAGTTGCAGGCGATGACAATGAGCTCAGCTCCCTGTTCCAGTAAAAACCGCGTGTTGTTGATAGCGTATTTTTTTATAGTTCCCGGGCTTTTGGAACCATACGGAGTCCTGGCAATATCACCAAAATAGGTCAGGGGATATTCCGGACAGAGTTGTTCTATGGCTCTGGCAACAGTCATGCCGCCTACTCCGGAGTCAAAAATTCCGATCATGAGAGGACTACCTGATAGAGGGTAATCGTATGGCGGTTCTCCATCTTTCTGATATTCTTTTTATGTATCATGGAATGATGTTGAGAAGAGGTCGAGGCCTCGAAAGAAAAGCCGGGGGGAGGATGTACCCCCCGGTTCTGATTGATCCGGCTGTTTTGGAATTATTGTTTCTTTTTTTTCGAGCGTGCGGCAATGGACTTGCGAAGATTTTCAGGCAGACCGCGTTTCTTTCCGGATTTTGAACGTTTTTCCGACAGCGCTTTGGCACAGAGCGGCTGACGGGCCTTGAAACCGTATTTTGCCCGATATTCCTTGAGGGTGAGATCATGGGATCGTAAGTGCTTGGGAGAAAGCATCTTGAATGCTTCTCCACACTCAAGACAGATGATTTTGTTTTTCTGTATTGATTTAGCAGGATCCATAACCGGCTTTGTCTGCTGCTCACTTACCTGCTGGCCGGAAATTTCAATGTTTTGTAAATTATTAAGGGTGTTAAATGTGTTGTTGAGTGCCTGGCTGATTTCATCGGTACTCATTTCGCTGGTGTTGATTTGTGCGCTGACAATATCTGCTGCCATTTCAACTAAAGTTTTACCCATCTATCAAATCTCCTTATTTTATCCGAAATAGCCCACAACATTAGATTCTTTCAGGCTATTTTCATGGTTTGTTGTGGCTGTGTCCTGAAAATTGGGTCCAGCTATGCTGGTTTATATGAAAGTTTATCCTTGACACTACAGCTTATGGGACCTTTTCATTGTTCGTTGTGGCTGTGTCTTGAAAATTTGATCCAGTCATGCTGGTTAGAAGTTAATCGGTATGTCGGCTTACTGATGCACTCCATCACTGGTACATAAAAGATCAATTAGATGATTGCAAGACATTTGCCGACTGTGCTGTCGATTTTTCAGAAGTTCTTTTATGCTTTGATAAAGAAAAAATGATAGAGAGAAAATTTTGGGGACAGTGGAATGTAATTATACGATTGAACGATAAAAAAGATTTAACGACCAATTTTGAAGTGTCGTTTTTCTGTGGATTCTCATCCGAAGACCCGGCTGACGGTAAAGAAAGGACTCTTTGCATGCTTGACAGGGACGTGCAGCGGAATTATTGTGAATTCAATAAAAAAGACAATATTTACATAACATATAGATTTTTTTGATTTTTATGAGGTTTACCTATGCCGGTGTACGAGTACGAATGTCCAAAATGCGAGAAGATTCTTGAGGTGCAACAGAAAATGACTGATGAGCCCCTTTCCATCTGTCCGGAATGTGGGGGCAAGGTGAAAAAGCTTATTTCAAGAAGTTCATTTCAGTTGAAAGGCGGCGGCTGGTATGCCGATGGCTATAGTGGAACTCCAGGTAAAAAAGAACCGAAAAAAAAATCAGCTCCGGCCGATAGTTCGTCTACTCCTCCCTGCAAGGGAGGCGATAGCCCCTGTAAAAGTTGTCCCGCTGCTGCAGCTGCCTCATAGTTTTTTTTTAACAGAGACACCGCGCCGGTTGCGGCGGTAGCACAGTCGCTTCAATCTTTTCTTATAATGGCCATGGCATCACCGTAACTGAAAAAACGGTAGTCGTGGGCTATCGCTTTCCTGTAACTTGTCAGCAGTTTCTTTCTTCCCACCATGGCGGCAACAAGAAAAAGCAGTGATGACTGCGGCAGGTGGAAGTTCGTGATCAGATTGTCGACCACCTGAAAACGGAAGCCGGGATAGATGAACAGCCCGCATTGTTTGCTGACCGGTTGCACGCATCCCTCCGTGTCAGCGGCAAATTCCAATGTCCGAACCGTGGTTGTGCCCACCGCCCATATTCTTCTGTTTTCTGTTTTTGCCCGGTTGATCTGTTTGGCCGTCTCTGCCGATACCTCTACATATTCTTGGTGCAGTTGATGCTCCTTGATGTTGTCCACTCGTACCTGGGCAAAGGTACCGTAGCCGACGTGGAGAGTGACGCTGCAGCTCTCTATTCCTTTGCGATTAATGGCAGTGAGCAACGAGTCACTGAAATGGAGGCCTGCCGTCGGCGCTGCAACGGAACCGGTTGTTTTTGCGTATCGGGTTTGATATCGGTGTCGATCTTGACTGGTAGTTCCTTGCGGCCTGCGGATATAAGGAGGTAGCGGGACCTGCCCGTAACGGCCAAGGAGATCATTAAGTGAATCGTTGTTGTTCAGTCGGTAGTGAAATTCGACCTCAACCTTACCACCCTCACAGATTCTGACCACCTCTGCCTGCATGTTGTGATGGAAGAGCAGTTTAGTGCCCGGTTTTGGACGTTTGGAAGCCTTGATCAGCACCAGAGCTTTGGCCCTGTGCCAGCCGGAATGCGCATCCTCTTGGATGCCGCTACCCGGGTATTCAAGAAATAACATCTCAACCCGGCCACCGGTCTCTTTTTTTCCAAACAAACGTGCCGGGAAGACTTTTGTGTCGTTTCGCACCAGGAGGTCTCCGGGGCGCAGATAGTCAAGGATGCTCCTGAACCGGGTATGGACCAGGTCTTCACTCTGTGAATTTAGAATGAGAAGCCGGGATTGATCACGGTGTTCCACCGGCTGCTGGGCGATGTGTTCTTCCGGCAGATTGTAATCGTAAGCTGAAAGTTTAAAATCATCATCCATGGATTGTCATGCACAATAAGGGCGGTTATCTCTTCCCGGTAAATTTTTGAGCGTAGTTGAAATTTTTTTTGTCGGACGATACATACACGAATATGCAGCAAGGTCAAGAGTTATTGCCTGAAATGGATTGCATATGCTATGGTACAGACGGAAAATTTGATGCCAATGGCTGAAGGGGAGCGCATGGCGCGCCCCGCAGCAAATTTATTAAATATTACAAGCCGCAGTGTGCGCATGCACACAAAATTAAATGGCTATCCGGTATTTTTTTGTTTCTTCTTGTAGCTGCAACTGACATGGAAATGCGGGCCTTCTCAAAGAATTGTGTCGACGCGCATTTTTTTGAGTTACTGGTAACCGGAGTCGGCCCTGTAGAGACCACCTTTACCCTGACATCCAGGCTTGCCCGGGGGGCGGAAATGGTACAGGGAGTGCTGCATTTCGGTGTGGCCGGGGCATATCATCTTGATGAGTGTGGCGCCGGGATGCTTGATATCTGTCTGGCGGAAGAGGAGATTTTTGCCGATATGGGGATATGCTACCAGGACCGGGTCGAGCATTTTTCTGCGCCGGAGCTGGGGGTTAACAGCTCTTTCCTGTTGGATGCCGGATTGCTGAAACAGGCAACCGCATTGTTTGCAAAGAAAAATATAGCATTTAATAAAGGAAAATTTCTCACTGTAAACTGTGTTTCCGGAACAAGAAAACGCGGTGATATGCTGGCGCGGCAATTTCAGGGGCTCTGCGAAAACATGGAAGGAGCGGCCGTGGCCCGTGTCTGTGCCGCCTTAGCCCTGCCCTGTCTGGAGTTGCGCTGTATCAGTAATTTTGTTGAAGATCGCGACACCGGAAACTGGCGGCTTAAAGAGGCCTGCCACCTCGCTGGACAAACAGCGGCCCTTGTTGCCGGGCACCTGGTGGAAACCCTAAACTCGAAATCTTGAACCCGAAACCTTGAATTTTGAACCCGAAACCTCTCACCATCGGCTACTCCCCCTGCCCAAATGACACCTATATTTTTTACGCCTTGATGCACGGACTTGTTTCCCCGCAGCAGGCATCCTTTGCCAAACCGGTGCTGGCTGATGTGGAACAGTTGAATCTCTGGGCAATGGAAGGGCGTCTTGATGTAACCAAGCTCTCTTTTCATGCCCTTGGCCACGTGCTGGATGACTATGTCATGCTCTCGAGCGGTGCCGCCCTGGGCCGCGGCTGCGGGCCGCTTCTTGTCAGTAAGAACAAGGCGTTTGTTCCCGGTGAACAAAGCAGGATCGCCATTCCCGGCACCTATACGACGGCCGCTCTGCTGCTGGCGCTTTTTGCGCCCGAGGCTGTCCGGACCGTGGTCATGCGTTTTGACCGGATTATGGACGCCGTGAACAAGGGAGAGGTGGATGGTGGGGTGATCATTCACGAGGGACGCTTCACCTATCAATCCATGGGACTTTTTTGCGCGCAGGATCTTGGTCGATGGTGGGAAGAGGAAACCGGTTTCCCCATACCGCTCGGGTGTATTGTCGCCCGCGCCTCCCTGGGGGATTCTGTCCAGAGTGACATTAATCAGGGAATCAGGCAAAGCCTGCAGTGGATACGAAAACATCCGGGCGCTGGAAGGGAGTATATACGAGTACATGCCCAGGAACTTGATGACAAGGTGCTTGATGATCATATAGGCCTGTATGTTAATAATTTTTCAGAACATATTGGTGATGAGGGGATTCTGGCCGTACGGGAATTGCTCCGCCGTGGCCGTGATGGTGGTGTTTTTCCCGATACGGGAGAACTGGAATGGGTCGGTTGATGAAAATTGGTAAATCTACAGCGCTCAATTCCGACACCGATTACCTGCCCGTTATTGGACTCTGCGGCAGTAGTGGGGCAGGAAAGACCACTCTGATAGAGGCCCTGCTTCCGAAATTTATAACCATGGGCCTTAAGGTAGCAGTGGTGAAACATGGAGCCCATGGTGTGCTCGTTGACGCACCGGGGAAGGATAGTGATCGTTTTTTTCAGGCCGGCGCCGATGTTGCCCTGTTTGGCGAGGAATTTTTTATTCGCAGGCACGATACCGACGGGTTTCTTTTTTTCCTTCGCCGGCTCTGCCTTGACTATGACCTTGTGCTGGTTGAAGGACATGCCTCTACACCGGTGGACAAGATCTGGCTGTTAGGCAAGGGGCATGATCAACCTCCTGAAAATTCCGGTACCATTCTCCACATCATCAGGCCGGAAGAACGACTGATGGAAAATGTTTTCCATTGGATATCGGATTGGCTCATGCGGCAATGTCTCCGGGTTCCTCTTTATGGATGTCTCCTGATCGGTGGAAAAAGCAGTCGAATGGGCAGGCCTAAACACCTGATTGAAAACAATGGCGTAACCTGGATCGAAAGCGCGGTGGCCAAGTTAAAGCCTCAGGTGCAGCAGGTGGTGCTTTCCGGCAGGGGTGAGGTGCCCTCACCTCTTGCCCATCTTCCCCGGGTTCCCGATGTCTCCGGTCTTGCCGGACCCCTTGCCGGAATACTCGCGGTTTTGCGTTGGCAGCCTGCAGCTTCCTGGCTTGTGACTGCCTGTGATCAGCCGGATATTGATCCGCAGGCCTTTTCCTGGTTGAAATCCCGGCGCAAGCCGGGTGTTCGCGCAGTGCTGCCCGATCTGCAGGGAGATGGCCGCCTTGAGCCGCTCCTTGCCTGGTATGATTTTCGCTGCCGGTCCCTTGTGGAAGAGCTGGTGAGTGATGGTTGCCTGCGACCCGGTGGGTTGGCTGGAAAACCCGGCGTTATTACACCCTGTCCTCCGGGCTCGCTGCATGGGTCCTGGCGCAATGTCAATACGCCTGTGGAGCTGGCGCGGACAAACCAAAGCACTTTTTCGGGGCCAAATTGAGGGTAGAGCCACAGTCATGAAATCATCCGAGGCCCGGCAGCACCGGGAATCTTCTTTGATAGAGGAATTTGATCCCCATTTTACGGTGTTCCATGAGCTGATGGCCTTCAAAGTCCAGGAGATTCTCCTGGTCTCAAGCCCGTATGACGCCTACATCATGGAGGAGGACAACTCCATGGCCTCGCGGATCATCAATGAGTATCACGGCCTTAATCTCAGCCGTCCTCCGAGGATAACGAGAGCAACGACCGCGGAGCAGGCCCTCGGTATCCTGAAGGAGAGGTATTTCGATCTCGTCATCACCATGCCCCATCTTGGTGAAATGGATGGCTACTGTTTTGGAGCCGAGGTGAAAAAGAAGTACCCGGATCTCCCCGTTATCCTGCTTGCCCATTCCGCCCGCGATGCCGTTGTGCCCGCGAACAATCATTCCTCTACATGCATTGACAACGCGTATGTCTGGTGTTGTGATTCCGACATACTTCTGGCCATAGTCAAAAGTGTGGAAGACCGCTTGAATGTGGACATTGACACGAAAAAGGCCATGGTCAGGGTGATTCTTCTTGTTGAGGATTCAGCCCTGTATCGCTCGCAGTTACTGCCGATGTTGTATTCAGAAGTTGTCAGGCAGACCCAGTCGGTCCTTGATGAGGGGCTTAATGAAAAGCATCGATTATTGAAAATGCGGGCACGGCCAAAAATTCTCACTGCGTCAACTTATGAAGAAGCCCTGTCGTTGTTTGAGCGGTATCGACAGTATATTTTCTGTGTGATGTCAGATGGGCGTTTTCCGAAAAATGGTGAGCTCTGTGACAACGCAGGGGTGGAACTTTTGAGCACTTTCAGGAGCAAACAGGCAGACCTGCCGCTTCTGCTGCTTAGTACGGAAACGGCGAACAGAAGGGCTGCGGAAGCTATTCCAGCGGCCTTTGTTGAAAAAATGGCTGAGAATATTCGGGAAAAGATTCATGATTTTTTTCTGCGCTATCTTGGGTTCGGGGATTTTGTCTTTTGCCTGCCCGACGGCACTGAGGTCGGTCGGGCGGGTAATCTGCACGATTTTGAGGCGTTGTTGAAAACAGTGCCGGTTGAATCCATCCTCTATCATGGCCGTAATAATCATTTTTCCAACTGGGCCATGGCCCGGGCGGAAATTTCACTGGCAGTCAGGCTGCATAAACGCTTTTTCCACCTGGTAACGAGTGGTGAAATCTTGCGTGAAGACCTGATAGCAAAAGTACACGCCCTGCGAAAAATCAGGCAGCAAGGTGTTGTAGCCCTGTTTGACCGGCAGGGATTTGATCCTGAAATCATGGATTTCGTCAAAATCGGTAAAGGATCTATGGGAGGGAAGGCCAGAGGCCTGGCTTTTATCACCTCCCGGCTTTACCAGTCCATGAACAGGACAGCGGAACTATCCGGACATACAGTTACTATTCCGAGAACCTGCGTTATCACCGCCGACGGTTTTGATGACTTCATCGCGCACAACAATCTCCACTTCCGGGAAGGAACTGCGGATAATGATATTGCCGGCCGGTTTCTTCAGGCATCTCTGCCCGAATGGCTTGATCAGGATTTGCGGGCATTTTTAGGAAAAAGTCACGGGCCGCTCTCTGTTCGTTCTTCCAGTCTGCTCGAAGACGCCCAGTCCCGTCCTTATGCGGGACTGTATAATACCTTTATGCTGGTGAATGAGGCAGAGGACTTTGAGGTTCGTTACCGGCAATTGCAACAGGCAGTTAAACTGGTCTATGCTTCGACCTGGTTTACCGATCCCCGTGCCTTTTCCCGTTCCGTCGGTCAGACCTTGGACGATTCCATGGCTGTCATCATTCAGCAGTTAGCCGGAAGCAGGTATAACGGCTATTTTTATCCCGCCATTTCCGGAGTTGCCCAGTCATATAATTATTATCCGATTGCGCCGATGACCTCCCAAGACGGCATTGCTCATATTGCCATCGGATTCGGCAAAACCGTTGTTGAGGGCGAACAGAGCCTGCGTTTTTCTCCAGGGTTTCCACGGCATCTCCCTCAGTTTTCCTCGGTTGATGATATTTTAACCAATGCCCAGCGCTGGATGTATTGCTTAGATTGCAGTCAGTCGGGAAGATTTTCCCGGCAGCAGGGGAATCTGGTTCGCCGTCCCATTGATGAGGCGGTGGGCGAGTATCCGGTGCGGATGCTTTCCTCTACGTATTTTCCTGAAGAGCACCGCATCCGTGATGCAGACCTGCCCGGAACCAAGGTACTGACCTTTGCCTCCATTTTGAAATATAACAGTTATCCGCTCCCGGAACTGCTTAAAGAGTTGCTGGTTATGGGGAAAAGGGGTATGGGCTGTGAGGTGGAAATAGAGTTTGCGGTTGACCTGCGCAAAGATCCATCCCGCAGTGTCTTGTATTTTCTGCAGATTCGTCCCATTGTTACCGGTAATGAAAAACTGCAGCTCAGTATCAGGGAAGAGGAACGGGTCAACAGTCTTCTTTTTTCAAAGCGAGCGCTTGGCCATGGCCGGTATGAATCAATACGGGACATTGTTTTTGTCAGGCCGGAAAAATTCGATGCCTCCCTGACCGGAAAGATAGCCACTGAAATCAGCCGGGTGAACAATAGCCTGCACAAGGCAAAGAGACCATTTTTACTGATTGGTCCCGGCCGCTGGGGAACGGCTGATCACTGGCTCGGGATTCCCGTCGGGTGGGGTGATATCTCGGGTGTCGGTGCTATTGTCGAGTTGCAGGATTGCAGTATACGGGCCGAGCCTTCGCAGGGTTCGCATTTTTTTCAGAATATTACCTCATTAGGCATTCCCTATCTTATGATTCAGGATGAACGGTGCGGGCTCGGAGAAGAGACCAATAAGGAGTTTATCAACTGGGAATATCTCCGTGGACTTGATGCTATCTACAATGGTGACTTTATTACACATTCAACGATTTCCGAGCCCTGTGTCCTTAAGGTCGACGGACACACCTCGGAAGCGATATTTTTTCTAACAGACAGGTGAATATATGGAACAGATATTTTCCCGTATAGTTCAACGGGACCCGGAACAAAAAGAATTTCATCAGGCCGTTCATGAAGTAATGGAAACGGTACGGCCGGTGCTGGATCGCAATCCCGAATATCGCCAGTTGGCAGTATTGGAGCGCGTAACCGAGCCGGAACGGGTGATCATGTTTCGCGTCCCGTGGATGGATGATCAGGGACAGGTCCATGTTAACCGGGGTTTTCGGGTGGAGATGAATTCGGCCATCGGTCCGTACAAGGGCGGTCTGCGCTTCCATCCCTCGGTGACCTTGTCGATTATTAAGTTTTTAGCATTTGAGCAGGTGTTCAAGAATTCCCTGACCACGCTGCATATGGGCGGCGGTAAAGGCGGATCGGATTTTAATCCCAAGGGGCGGACCGATTCGGAGGTGATGCGGTTCTGTCAGTCCTTTATGGCGGAATTGTCCCGGCATATCGGGCCCAATACCGATGTACCGGCAGGAGATATCGGGGTGGGCGCCCGGGAGATAGGATATCTTTTCGGAATGTATAAAAAATTGCGCAATGAATTTACCGGAGTACTGACCGGCAAGAGCCTGTCCTGGGGCGGCAGTCTGATCAGGCCCGAAGCCACCGGCTATGGAGTCGTTTATTTTGCCAGCGAGATGTTGACCTATGCAGGCGAGTCTATTGAGGGTAAGACCTGCCTGGTTTCCGGTTCCGGTAATGTGGCCCAGTATACCTGTGAAAAGATATTGCAGCTTGGGGGCCGGGTAGTGACGTTTTCCGATTCCTCGGGGTATGTTTTTGATGAAGAGGGGATTGACCAGGAAAAACTCGAGTTTGTCAAGCAGTTGAAAAATATCCGTCGGGGCCGTATTCGTGAGTATTGTGATAAGTATCCGCAGGCCGTCTATATTGAGGCCGATCCTGAATTGGGTTATAACCCATTATGGACCCACAAGGCTGACTGCGCCATGCCCAGTGCCACCCAGAATGAAATTAACGAGCAGGACGCTAAAAATCTTGTCAGATCCGGGGTTCGACTGGTTTGTGAGGGGGCAAACATGCCCTCAACGCCGAGCGCCATAAATATTTTTCTTGAGGAAGGGGTTCTCTACGGTCCGAGTAAGGCCGCCAATGCCGGTGGTGTTGCGGTCTCCGGTCTGGAGATGGCACAGAACTCCATGCGCCTTTCCTGGCCGCGCGAGGAGGTGGAGGGTCGGCTTAAACAGATCATGAAGTCCATTCATATTACCTGTATTGATGCTGCCGCTGAGTATGGGATGGATGGCAATTACATGGCCGGGGCCAATATTGCCGGTTTTGTCAAAGTCGTCAACGCCATGCTCGACCAGGGGCTGGTGTAGATTGCGGAGGCCGGGAAAGTAGTATTTTCGTTACATTGCTTTGCGGTGTACGCAACTCCAGGCGCTCTGCACCCCTATTGCTTGTTCTACGTTCCAGGGACGGCTTTTGCAAGAGCATCTCTTTCCGGAAGAATGAAAACAACCTGCCGCAGCATCGCATGAGAGGTGCTGCGAGGTAACGTCAACCCCACAGGCTGTTCTTCTCTGCCATCCCTGCAGTCTTCCTACTCCGACACCCCACGGGCTGTCCACTCCGGCATCCCGCGGCTGTCCACTCCGTCATCCTGCAGGCTGTCTACTCCGTCATTCTGCAGGCTGTCCACTTCGTCATCCTGCAGGCTGTCCACTTCGTCATTCCCGCAGTCTGTTGGGCGGGAATCCATATGCCTTGTCACACACGGCACTGCAGAGTATTGATCAGCTGGTAGTCGTCCGGACTCTCCAGATCATAATATTTCCATTGAGGCCGTAAACGACGGACTAACGTCGATTTGCCGCACTGCCGGGGTCCAATAACGGCAACCACGGGAAACATATTGAGCAGATGATTTATTTTTTTTTCTACGTCCCTTGGCTTCTCCATGTTATTTACTGATACTCGTAAAATTCATGGGTATAAAGGCAAAAGCAAACAACAGTTGCGCCCTAATTCGGACATTGCTATTGTAAAGTTTTACACGGTCAAAAATATTGAAAAACAAGGCCGGCGGGTAAAACCACACTGGAATCCCGCATGACAAACCATCATGCCGACTGTCGGCGCTGGGAGAGGAAAAATGGCTGAAGAAGTGAGCATGAAGAATACAAAAAAAGAAATGCTGAACATTATCCACCAGCTGCAACGGGAGATGGAGGCGAAAGAACAGACAAAACTCAATCCGGAAAGGGTCAAAGAAGAGAACAAAAAAACGGAAACGATACAAAAAGCCGACCAGACAATTGACGCTGATCTGGTCAACCGGATCCATACCCTTAAATTATCCATAAGCCAGGAGCTGACAGAGCTTTCGCAAAAAATTCAGATCGAAGCGGAGCAATATAAAAATCTGAAACTGGCGATTGAAATAAAGCAGACGGAGCTCGAAACACTGTACGGTATTGAAAAAGAAGCGGCCAAGCTTGCTACCATCCTGGAGGCTCAGCAACAAACCAGAGAAAAATTCGCGGCAGAAATGGATGATAAAAAAGAAAAACTCGAAAACCTGATCGCAGAAACAAAAAAGAGCTGGGAACGGGAAAAAACCGCTTATCGGGAAGCCCTGGCGGAGGAGAAAGGAAAGAACAAAAAAGAAAGAATTCGTGAACAGGAAGAATATGACTATCAGGTAAAACGTTCCCGTGAACTGGCACAAAACAAATTTAACGATGAAATGGAGCAGGCGGAAAAAAAACTCAAAGAGCAAAAGAAGGTTTTTGAACAATTTCAACAGACAAAAAACGCCGAGCTGACCGAACGGGAAAACCAGGTTACTGATCGTGAACAGGTCATGGATGAGCTGCAGCAACGAGTCAATGCATTTCCAGAAGAATTGCAAAAGGCTGTTGACTCCGCTGTGCAAGCGGCCCAGAAACAAGCAAAAGAGTCTGCCGGCCACAAGGAAACCATCCTGAATAAAACCTTTGAAGGAGAAAAGAACGTTCTGCAGACAAAGATTACCTCGCTGGAATCCCTTGTCAAAGACCAGACGAAACAGATTGATAAATTAATCATGCAGCAGGAAAAAGCATATCAGCAGGTTCAGGATATTGCCGGCAAGGCCGTTGCCGGGGCAGCAGAACGCCCTCAGAATATTACGTTCAAAACTGCGGAATCCGAATAGGCGTTCCCCCCCGTAGTCTGTTGGGCGGGGAGCCATCTGCCTTGTCACACACGGCACTGCAGAGTATTTCTTTTCCTGCTCTTTTCCTCTGGATCCCCGACAACTACACACGGGGATGACGGCCCGACAACAACGCTTGAGGATGACGACCCGACAACTATACTCGAGGATGACGACCCGACAACTACACACGGGGATGACGACCCGACAACTACACTCGAGGATGACGACCCTTCTCCATCATCTCTGCAGGCTGTCCACTCCCGTCATCCTTGCAGGCTGTCCACTCCCGTCATCCTTGCAGGCTGTCCACTCCCGTCATCCTTGCAGGATGTCCACTCCCGTCATCCCCGCAATCTGTCAGGCGGGGATCCAGGGGGTGATTTTACTACGAGGCAGTTTTTTCGGATGCCTGAAAACGGGCTCGGGCATGACGTACTATTTCGTTGCTCGGCCCTTTTTATCTTTTTCGTCATGGAAGTTGAAAGTTGGTCGTTATGGCAATAGCTCAAGAACTTGATCAGTATTTCGTCGATATTACGACGAGTTGTCCTTATGGATTTGAACAAAAGTCGGTCTATCATCAGGCCGTGTTCGGATCGCTGGATAATGCCACTATGGCCAATTTCCTTGCCTATGGTTATCGGAGAAATGGTAATTGTATGTATGCTATGCGCTGCCCGACCTGCAGCAGCTGTGTGCCGATTCGCCTCCGTCCGGAAAAGTTCAGGCCTAACCGCAACCAGAAACGGGTCTGGAAAAAAAATCACGATGTCACTGCCGGTGTTGCTCCTCTGATTATGACCAAGGAAAATCTGGCACTGCTTGATCGTTTCCTGCGTACCCGATTTCCTGAAGGGAAAAGTACAGCAGACAGTTATTATTCAGGCTTTTTTATTTCCAGTATCACCCATTGTTTTGAGATCAGATACCGGATCGGTGACAAGCTGTTAGGGGTCGCCATTGTTGACGGGTCAGAAAAATTTCTCAATGCGGTCTATTTCTATTTTGATCCCGATCAGGGCTGGCGCAGCCCCGGGACCTTGAATATTTTATATTTGATCGATTTTTGCCGGAATCACCACATTGAGTTTTTCTATCTTGGGTATTGGATCAGGGAAATCAGCGCCATGCGCTATAAATCAGCCTTTAAACCCCATGAACTGTATATAAATGGCCAGTGGCAGGAGGTTAACAAAAACAAGGTTGGTTCGGAATTGAACCACCGGCAGGACCGAGCGTGCCGTTCTTAAAAATTTTTTTTATTTTTTGGGTTCTTATCCTGCTTCCTTTAGCCGGTGTTCTCATAAGCGGCCAGTCTGTCGGCCGATACCTTCAATTCCCCCCACTAACCGGATATGTTCGACACGCGCCATTTAACCTTCTAATCTTTGGTGCAGGTGTAATTATCAGCCTGCTGGTTCTGTTGGCTGTTGGATATTTTATTTGTTGTTGTTTGTCGCGAAAAAGAGACGTCGGGCAGCACGAGCTTCCATGGTGGGGGTGGTTGGGTTTTGTTGTTGTTTTTTGTTCATGGATACTGGCCTGGAACAGATTTTCCTGGTTTTCAATTCTGCAGCCATTTACCTTTACTCCTCTTTGGTTTGGATATATTTTGTCGGTCAACGGGGTCACCTGCAAACGTTCCGGTACCTGCCTGCTGACAAGACATCCTCTCCCGTTTCTTTTCCTTTTTCCTCTCAGTTCTGTTTTCTGGTGGTATTTTGAATGGCTGAACCGGTTTGTCCAGAACTGGTGTTATGTGGGTGTTGATGATTTCAGCGCTCTTGCCTATGTCCTGCATGCAACCCTTTGTTTTTCGACAGTGCTGCCGGCGGTGACAGCTACCGGTGAATTGTTATCCACCTTCTTGGATGACAGGGGAGAGTGCTGTTCAAAGTTTGCGCTTCGTTTTAAGTATGGAACAGGAAAGGGGTGGCTGCTCCTTGCTGTCATGGGAGTTATCCAGACGGCTCTTCCCCTTGCTCCTGACCAGTTGTTTCCTTTTGTCTGGATTGCCCCTCTTTTGATTATTGTTGGCATGCAGGGGATTGTTGGTCGACAAACCATTTTTTCTTCGTTCTTCCGGGGAAACTGGCGACCGGTGCTTCTCCCTGCTCTGGCCGCTCTTATCTGTGGGTTTTTCTGGGAAATGTGGAATTGGAAAAGCCTTGCCCACTGGGAATATTCCATTCCCTATGTGGATCGATACCACATTTTTGCCATGCCCATTCTCGGCTATCTCGGTTACCTGCCCTTTGGGCTTGAGTGCCAGGTAATTGTAGAGAATTTTGTTGATTTTACTGTGGACGATGTCGATTAATACCTTTACGAGTCTATCATAATTGACGGGTTCAATGACATGCAATGACTAAATTGTAAGTTGCTGTTTCTTTTTTGAAATTAGAAACATGCATTGGTCGTAATTTCGCATTGGACAGGTTTTCTGCGTATAAAAAAATATGTTTGTTGGTATAAGGTGACCCATAGTTGTAGACTTTTTAACCAGCCATCGTGGCATGACGTGTTTCAGTTATTCCCGCGGTTTGTTGGTCGGGAATCCAGTTGTGCGTCCCGGGGCATGCCCTGGTTCTTCCGGATGCCCGATAAGGACACTCGGGCATGACGCTTGTATGTCATTCCCGTAGTCTTTCTGGTCGGGAATCCAGTTGTGCGTCCCGGGGCATGCCCTGGT
>JANTGH010000028.1 GCA_024763055.1 Desulfobulbaceae bacterium | reverse complement strand
GCCCTCGCAGGGGTGCCTTCATTGCCCGACAAATTAATTCAATCGCTCACTGGTAACTTGGATATGTGCAAATCCAACTGAATTTTGTGACAATAGCGAAATCCTACCTGAACCCCAAAAATTATAAACATTCAAGAGACCTTCTGCTATCTTCAATGCCATTTATAGATTGGACCAATCCAGAAACAGTTATGCAGCGAGCAGAAATATATTTAAAGGATGGTGAGCCAATAAAATCGATTTTGTCTGGAGCAAAACGGGATTTGTTGGATATGAAAATATTAAGAAATCACATTGCCCATAATTCAGCCGAAAGCAACCGACAATATGAAAAAATGCTTAGGAGGATTTATGGGGTTGCGCCTCTCAATACTATGACACCTGGAAAGCATCTTATACAGATCAAAACAGGTTCTGTACATTATTTAAACTACAATATAAATAGACTGTTAGATATAGGAAGAGCTATAGCAAACTGAATGTATAACAAGCGGCTACAAGGGACGGCAAATAGCGCGGCGACTTTTCCACCATAATTCCGAGGACATGATACTTAATTATTGGAAAAAGGGGGCCCATTTATTTTTAACTCTTTCCAGCAAAACAAATCGATTCCTTTTTCACCGACCCCTTTTCTTCCCTTTTTCCAATAAAATTATGTTGCCACAACTCTCGCTCGCCCCGGAATTCAAACGTTTGACTTTGTGGTATTCAATGCTGGGGTAACCACTATGATAAGAGATTTAGAAGGTCAGGATGTTACATTATTTGACAATTGGTACAGTACTGGGTTTATCTGCGGGTTTTGCTCCCGGGCCGCTGCTGACACTCGTCATTTCAGAAACTCTTCAACATGATAGTAAAGCAGGTGTCAAAGTTGCTCTCGCTCCGATTATCACGGATTTGCCAATAATCTTTATGACGTTGTTTGTTTTATCAAAATTATCAAATTTCCATAATATATTAGGAGCAATCTCTCTCACAGGCGGGTTTTTTATTTTATTCATGGGTTACGAAAGGATACGGACACGAGGAGTTGATATTAAGGTTTGTGAATTTGAACCAAAATCGTTAACAAAAGGGGTCTTGGCAAACGCTCTGAGTCCCCACCCCTACCTGTTTTGGCTTAGCGTTGGTGCTCCAACAATGACCAAGGCAATGAGCTTGAGCATCAGTGCTCCCTTGGCATTTATCATTAGTTTTTATTCTTTTCTGGTGGGAGCAAAAATTGTGTTGGCTGTATTTGTCGGCAAATCTAAGTCATTCCTGAAAGGCAAGGCGTACATATACACACTGCGTATCCTGGGTTCGCTACTCTGTGTTTTAGCAATTATTCTTTTTCAAGACGGATTGAAGCTGTTGGGAATCCTGTAAGGTCTAATAAAAACATCAAGGGGGTCCGGCAAACATTGCCGTTTTTTCCAAGCGACGCCCTGTTTGCTGGTGCAGGAAAATTAACAGCAAAGGGTTCCGGCCCTTTATGCAGGTCGACAGGCATGATGGCGCTTTTCCCACATAACAACCTGAAGATATTCAGGTTCTCGTGGTCATACAATACAAGCAAATGATTACGCACAGGGTTTATCGACTGGTCCTTTGAGTTGAAAAAAGAATTTCAATCCTTTTTTCACGGTGCCGGAAAAGATCTTTTCAGAGAGCAGGCTCCCGGCCACCCGTTTATTGATCTCGGCCAGGGTCGGATAGGGATGAACGATACCGGCTACGGTTGAAAGTTTAACACCACCGCCGAGAATTACCGCCCACTCGCTGATAAGGTCCCCTGCCCTTGGCCCGGCAATCTGCACCCCGATGACCTTTTCCTTTTCATTGAGCAGCATCTTGAGCCTGCCGGTTTCCGAACCCTCGGCCAGGGCCCGGTCGTTTCCGGAAAACTCTTCCGTCCACACCTTGTATGCAAGCCCGGCCCCGGCAGCTGCTTTTTCATTCATTCCGATTGAGGCAAGCTCCGGATCAGTATAGGTGCACCACGGCATCCAGGTATAATCGGCCTTGCGGGGCAGATGAAAAACAGCATTACTGACCACGATTCCGCCTTCATAACCGGCGGTATGGGTAAACTGAAAACCACCGTTGACATCCCCGGCGGCATAGATATGGCTGTGGTTGGTACGCATCCGGTTATCCACAGTGATGCCGCGCCGGTCCAGGACAAGATCAATGGCTTCCAGACCCAGCCCCTCAACATTGGGTCTGCGTCCCTGGGCAAGCAGTACGGTTTCCGCCGATAAAACCCGGTGGGTTCCATCACTCCTTTCAATAGTAATCTCTTTCATCCCTGTTTTTTCCGTGGCATCAATAACCGTAGAGTTGAGAAAAAACTCAACACCTTCTTCAGCCATGGCAGCCATGACAATATCGGCCATGTCCTTGTCCTCTTTGGAGAGAATCTGGCCGGAACGCTGAATGACCTGAACCGGTGTGCCGAGTCGGCAGAAGGCCTGAGCCATCTCCATAGCGATGGGGCCCGCCCCGAGCACGATCATGGATCGGGGAAGCTTTTCAAGAGAGAAAACTTCTCTATTGGTTATGTAGTTGATTTTACTTATACTCTCCATTCTTGGTTTGGCTGGAGAAGATCCGGTCGCAATAAGCCACTGCTTTGCTGAAATGGTTAAACCATTTAAGCGAACCGCATACTCATCGATGAATTCAGGATTGCCAAACTCTACCTGTGCGCCAAGTTTGCAGAATCGTTCCACTGAATCATGGACCTGGATTTTCGCAATGACCTCCTGGATGCGGGCGGCAACATTACTGTAATCAACAGCCGCGGGAACAACCGCCGGCAGGCCGAATTTTTCCGCCTGTTGCATCTGGTGATAGACATGGGCCGTTTTGATCAAGGTCTTGCTCGGGACACAACCATAATGGAGGCAGTCCCCGCCCAGGGCCGGTTCTTTTTCAATGAGCAGGGTACGGGCTCCAAGTTGAGCGGCTCCGGCAGCAACGGTCAGGCCGGCGGCGCCGCCGCCGATTATGCCGATATCGTAATCATAGGATGCCATTTTATTCGTCCTCAAGGGGGGATGTTTTCCTGTTTCTAAAAAAAGTGATCATCTTTTTACTGAGCATCGGTAAAAGACCAAGCAGGGCAAAGGCAATGATCAGACCAGGAGAAAGTATACCTGCCGGACTGTCGATTTTTGCCAGTTGGGTACCGGCATTAATATAGACAATGGTGGCCGGGAGCATGCCAAGTTGTGAAACCCAGTAATAGGTAGTGAGTCGTATGGGGGTTAATCCCATTACAAGATTGATGACAAAAAAGGGAAAAATCGGCACCAGACGCAGGGAAAAGAGATAAAATCCGCCCTCCTTTTCAATGCCCTGGTTGATTTTGATGAGTTTATCGCCGAATTTTTTCCGCACCCAGTCCCGGAGCAGGAAGCGTGAAACGATGCATGCCAGAGTCGCGCCGAGAGTAGAGGCAAAAGAGACAACCACGGTGCCCGTAACCAGGCCGAACAACCCGCCGCCGGCCAGGGACATGACCGCGGCTCCGGGAAGAGACAGCGCCGTCACCACAATATAGATCATCATGTAGGCGCTGATGACAAGTACCGGTCGCGCCGCATACAGGGCGGCAAAGTTATCGTGTTGGGCCTTGAGATATTCAAGGCTCAGGTATTGCTGCAGGTCAAAGACCTTAAACAGAACGAGAACAGTGGCAATGACACTGAAAATTATTATTTTTCGTATGGTTTTTGTATCCATGGAATTCGTTGTCAGTACAAACAGTGGTGACCGGGCTATTTTTCAAACAACGGGTTAACGTCCTGTTCGCCGGTATTTTTTATTTGCCTCATACCGTAGGCTGCCGCACCAAGCAGTGCGGTTTTTGGATTAAGTATGATGTGGATGGGAATTTTGGCGAGCATTGCACTATATACACCCCGGGCAAATACAGCCATAAATTGATCGGGCTTAAAAAACGGCAGGATACGAGGGGGGAGACCGCCACCGATAAAAATTCCTTCCGTAGCCAGCACTTTGAGAGCAAGGTTGGCCGCTTCCGCCGCCAGGATATCGATGAAAAGCTCGAGAGTTTGTACGCAGATATGGTCTGACTTACCGGTTTTGTTGGCTTCTAGGGCCGTGTTGATAATGAGCGGCGTTCTGTCCTCTTCAGCGGCAAGTTTCTGCTCAAGACCCGCTGGCTGTCCAAGAGATGTTGTCAGAAAATCATAGAGATTGGGAATACCAAGCCCGGAGCAGACCTTTTCAACGGAAACATGTTTTTCCCGGCCCAGGAGAAAGTCAAGCAGTTCAAGCTGCTTCCGGTTGCGGGGCGCGAAGTCGGCATGTCCCCCTTCCGAGGCTACAGGAATAGACTGTTTGTTCTCTTGAAGCAGAAAAGCTTCACCCAATCCGGTTCCCGGGGCGAGTACCGCAATATTTCCATTCTGCCGCACCGTGCCGGCATTAAGAGTGACCAGCTCATTTTTTGGCAGAAGCGTGGTGCCCATGGCTGTGGCAACCAGATCGTTAATGAGAAAAATCTTCATAAAATCAAGAGATTGTGATAGCTCACGTGCGTCGATGCACCACTTAAGATTGGTCATCCGCACCCATCCGTCCCGAACCGGACCGGCCACCCCGAAACAGGCAACAGCAGGTCTTTCTTTGCCGTCACCAAGGAAAGTGGTGATCAGCTCGGTCAGGTTTTTCGCCTGACTATTTTTGAAACTTGCCTCACGAATTGGTTCCCCGGGAAAACGGCTGCGTTTATACAGGGCCAGGGTTGTTTTGGTGCCTCCGATATCACCGGCGAGGAGTGGGCTGTTATTCGTCATTGGCAGTCAGCTCCGCAAGTTTGTTGTTATATTGTATAATGGTATTCACATAGGTGGCATGGCTCCAGGTCAATGGACTGACCGACAGGGGCTCATTGGTATGGGGATGCACCTGTTCGGCCATGACCCCGGACGTAAGGGTATGGTTCGCGGCCCATTCAATACATTCCAGGGCCGGGTGCAGGTCCTCTGTTTCCGTTGCCGCGGCAATACACCACTGTCCCAGCCACAACGTACAGATAAACCATGGATTTCCAGGAATTTTTTCGGTATCGTCACTGACCTGGTGATAGTAATCGTTTTCGTAGCGAGCCATCCCGCCGACATCGCTTTGAACCCAGAGCCTGCGGCGCATCGCTTCCATGGTCCGGACTACAAGAGGATCATCGGCCTCAAACAGGCCAAAGACCCAGAGACCGATCAGGGAAGAATCCATAACCATATCCATGTCACGGGCGGATCCCTTGTCATCCACAAGCAGTGAACGGACAAATCTCTTTTCCTCCTGGTGATACAGATACTTTTGAGCACCGGTCTTTATGGCGGCGGCAACCCGTTGATAGCGCATGGAAAGCTCATTTTCTCCAAAGGCTTCAGCAAAGTTTGCCGCAGCCTGCAGACCGGCCCATACGGCTGCCACAGTCCAGCTGTGTATCCCGTATCGCTCTTCCCAGAGATCCCAGGAGGGCAAAGGAAGGCCGGTATCTTTATCGATATACGAACAGATCCATTCGGCAGCCCGGATGACCAGGCCCCGATAATGGCGTTTCACAAACTCAATATCTCTAAACCGGGAGAAATGCCGCCACAGAGCCCAGAGGACCAGGGCGGTTTCGTCTTCCTGAATAGGCAGTTGCGGCTTGCCGTTCTTGTACCAGGCATGCCAGGAGGAGGCCAGCGACCCATCCGGGGTGTATTTATGGAGGAGGAATCCTTGATCGGTAATAACCCGGTGGCAAAAATCAAAAAATTTCCGGCTTAATTCCGAGTAGCCTGCATCAATCAGGGTTGCGGCCACCAGCGCCCCGTCCCTGGGCCACATATAGGAGTAGGTGTCACGGTTGAATTGAGCAATATCATGATCATTGGCAGCAAGAATAGCCCCCTCATTATCAATTTGAGTACGCAGAATAAGCAGGCTGCGTCGGTACAGAGTGACAAGGCGGGAGGGCAGCCGATGGAAAGTTGTTCTTTCCTTATTCGCCCACAATCGCCAATAGGCTGCTGTTCGTTCGAGAAAAGTGAGGGGCCCCTTGCGAAGAACAGCTTTGTTAATTGTGGTCACGGTTTTAAAGTCAAGACCAACGGCAAGGGTTTGCCAGCATGAAACCTGCCCTTTTGCCGGAACCTGGAGATGGCAGGCAACCACCGAATCAATCCGTCCCTGGGCCACCGGGTTTCCCGAAAGTATCCCGTCTTCTGCGTCCCGCCAGGACCCTTCCAGACCGTTAATTCTTTTGACTCCGATGGCCCATTGATCCAGACCGAATTTCCAGTTCCCGGGCCAGCCGCGAAACAGGCTGATCATGAACCAGCGCTTTCCCTTATAGTGGAAGAGTGCGTCGGTGGAGGGTTCATAATAGGCCGAATCACCGACTGTGGTCCCGGAAAGAGAAAAATCATGACAGAAAAAGAGACGAATCTCCCGATCACGGTTGTCATTATTTTCAATGGTTATCTGGCGCACCAGCAGATTTTCATGGAAATCCACACCGTCACGGAGAAGAAGACGGAGGTTCAGCGATTTATTTTCCAGAACGGAATCAGTGGTGAGAGAATCTTTGCCGTACCGGAGTTTTCGTTGCCAGGAGGTATTTTCCAGCCAGCTGAACCGATCATCGACCCAGACACCTAATCGACAAACCCGGCCGCTGGTATGATTTTCCTGACCGACATGGGGCCAGAAGATATCACGAATCTGTCCGGTATGGTCAACATTCACCAACAGTGATCCGTTGCCAACGGGCAGATCTCTTGGCATAGTACCTCTCCCTTATCCGGTCCGCATTTATCTGTAACGATTATTAACACTATACTGTACGGGTGCAGGAAGACAACGCATAAATATCGATGACAGGTGCTGTCTCTTCCCTGCCCTTTTCCGGTCATGCTTGCCATTCCTGCGTTCCGGTATTAAAACCTGACAACATCCTTGAGGCCCGCCTTGAGTAAAACATTGCAGGATGAGACAGGAGACAGAGATGAACACCCTTCAGGACGTGATGACTCCTTCAGTTATCACCGTATCCCCGGATGCGCCGGTGAGCAGCGCTCTCAGCATCATGGAACGACAAAAGATCAGCGCCCTCGTGGTTGCGGAAAAAAATAAGCCGTTGGGTATTTTTACTGAACGCGCTCTCATCCAAATCAGGGTAGATGGAGAAATCGATTATTCACGGCCCATTCATCGGGTCATGAGCAGCCCCCCGTTAACCGCTCCTGTTGACATGGATTACAGAGAAGCATATCAACTGCTTCTCAATCACCGAATCCGTCATCTCATTATCACCGATTCAAATGGATATCTGCTTGGTATTGTGACCGGAACCGACTTCCTCTCCCATCTTGGTCTTGAATATTTCATGGAGTTTAAAAATGTCGACCAGGTCATGATCCGTGATGTTCTGAGTTTAAGGCCATCGGCAACAGCGTTTACGGCCATGAAATTGATGAATGACCACGGGGTCAGCTCCCTGGTGATTGAAGAAAACGGCTACCCCAAAGGCATTGTGACGGAACGGGATCTTCTACGCCTGATTCGCTCAGAGATGCACCTGAAGACTCTGCAGCTTCATGAGGTGATGAGCCATCCGGTACAGACGGTCTTTTCCGATGTTTCCAGTCATAAGGCGGCAAAGGTTCTTCTGAAAAAAGGATTGCGCCGGCTGGTGGTGGTGAACAGCAGCGGACGCCATGTCGGTATCATTACTGAAACCGATATGATCAAAGGGTTGCGTACAAGTTATACTGATCATTTAAAAGACGTTATCCATCAGCAGGCACGACAACTCAAAGAAGTCAGACAGCAGATGGAAGAAGCCGCAATTCTTGATAGTATGCTGCAATCCGCGGGTGAAATTACAATTTCCATAATGGATCCTGAACTTACTATCCTCCTGCACAATCAGGCTGCCGCAAAATTTTACAATTCAACATCCGGAAAACTCGCAGGAAAAAATGCCGCAATGCTGCATAAATCAGCAGGCAACCTGGACCAGTTTATCCAGGCGCTGGCCGCCGCCCGAAAGGATGGAAGATATGAGTTCATTCTCAAGCAGAAAGGCAACGGGTCAACCCGTTACCTGGCGACGACTCTTTTCTGCATTTATGATAACAAGAGGAATAACACGGGATTTGGCTTGATCGCCCTGGATATCACCCGGCAAAAACAGCATGAATTGTCCCTGCAGGCCGAGCGTGATTTTTCCAGTAAGATTATCCATGCGGCGCCTTCCATTATCTGCAGTATTACTCCGGATGGGGCCATACAGTTTATTAATCCTGCCGGAGAACAGTTGACCGGGTACAGGGCGGATGAATTGTTGAACAAAAAATGGCAGGATTATTTTTATGCCGACAAAACGGCTGGGCCGGACAGGGAACTTTTGAAAAAATTTCAGGAGGATGATGTGCGCGGGATTGAAGTACAGCTCAAAACTAAAGACGGAGTCCCGCGTGATATTTCCTGGAGTTCAGTGAAGCGATTCAGCGAAAAGGGGGCGTTGTTTGAAACGCTTCTCCTTGGCAGCGATGTCACCGGGCTTAAAAAGGCAGTCCAGGAGCTTGAGAAAAAGAAGAAGGAGGTTGAAGAGGCAAACATAGCCCTTAAGGTTATGCTGGATCAGCACACCAAAACCAAGGAAGGCATTGAAGAACAGATATCCATTAAACTCAAAGAACTCGTCACCCCTTATATTGATCTTCTCAGACAGTCGGCTGTCAGTGACAAACAAATTGAAACTATCAGTATTATTGCCGCCCACATTGACTCCATTACCGAGTCGTTCACGCCAAGGGGCCGGGAAATCGTCCTTGGTCTCTCACCAAGGGAAACCATGATTGCCGACCTGGTCAGGCAGGGAAAAACCAGTAAGGACATTGCCGAACTCCTCGGTATCGCAGTACGCACGGTGGAAACCTATCGCAATAATCTGCGTAAAAAATTAGGCATCAATAAACAGAAAATCAGCCTGCGAACTTATCTGATGACTCATTTTTCCAAATAATCAATTGCTGACATAGTCGTGAAAAGTCTTCAAATCCTGCATCCTGCCCATCCAGTCATTCCCGCAGTCTGTTGGGCGGGAGGTAAACGAGCCCGAAGTCTTCATTACGTTCCGCTTATCTGCGAGACCCCGATCCAGTTGTTTCAGAGCCTTATGGATCCCCGTCCCCGACCACAGATTTCGAGGATGACGTACAACTCAGGGGATGACGGATTTGAAGACTTTAACCGCCTTGGTACTTTTTACCGGTTCATCAATTGCCGCTTTTTCATCCGCATAAAAACACGATAATTTTCTACGTATTTTTCCTATATTTTTCCCGCATTGACAACGGGGCAATTTTAGGGGACATTACCTGTACAAAAATGCGGTTTCCAGGAAAAAATCATCAAGTAGGGGCCATTTTATACGGCTGGTATCATTGATGAGTTGTCAACAGGAGAAAAAGGTCATGGCTATAAAGAAAAAACAGATTTCTTCCACTACAAAATCCCGTCCTGTAAAAAATCAAAAAAAGCCGGCGTCCGTGACCGCTAAATCTAAGCCCCCTCTTGCACCTGCTAAACAAAAAATCGCCCAAAAAGTGGTTGGAAAAAAGAAATCCAAAGAGGAAAAAAGAAATCCGGAAACGATTCTGTATCAAAAAAAGGAAATCAACCTGAAAGCGTTGCTCAAAGATTACAAAAAACTGAAGAGTGGCGACCCCTGTTTCAATAAATATCAGAAAAAGGCGATCCGCCGTTATCACAAGGAGGAGGCCCTTAAACCCTATCAGGCGGAATTGATCAGAATGCAGAAGTGCCTTGAAAACAAGAACCGTCGAATGATTATTCTTTTTGAAGGTCGTGATGCCGCGGGAAAGGGCGGCACCATTCGACGGGTTACCCGCTATATGAATGAAAAACATTACCGGGTGGTTGCCCTGAGCAAACCGACGGAACATGAAAAAACCCAGTGGTTTTTCCAGCGCTATGTTGCCCAGTTCCCACGGGGAGGAGAGGTCGTCCTCTTTGATCGCAGCTGGTACAACCGGGCCGTTGTCGAACAGGTCTTTGGTTTCTGCACGCCGGAGGAGTATAAAAATTTCATGCGCGGGGTAATAGGTTTTGAAAAAGACCTGGTTCGCCAGGGAACCACACTGGTAAAGCTGTACTTTTCCGTCACCAAGGAGGAGCAGGCCAAACGTTTTAACAGGCGTAAGACAGACCCGCTGCGCCAGTGGAAGCTATCGGAAATTGATGTTCAGGCCCAGGACCGCTGGGATGATTTTACCACCCAGAAATACGAAATGCTGAAAAAAACCCATACCAACATCGCACCCTGGACTATTATTCGTTCCAATAATAAGCATCTGGCCCGACTGAATGCAATGAAGGTCATCCTTAACGCCGTCCCGTACGAAAGAGGTAATTCTGATCTCGATTTTGTACCTGACCCCAAGGTGGTGATCTCGGGATCTCGTGAAAAAGAACTCATGGATGCTCAACGGATAAAGCTCGGCAGTTTTGTCGGCTGACAACTTCAGGAACATTTCATAGATAAGTAATCGAAAGAAAGGAAGATCTCTTATGGCCTCAGGAAAAATAACAAAAAAAAATAAAGCCGTACGGAAAGCCAAAGAGCATAACAAGGGCTGTCCTGTTAATATCAAACTTCTTGAGGGCAGCGCCCTGAAATATAAAAAGGTCAAGCCCGGGAAAAATAATTGTCCGGTCTGGATCAAACAATCTCATCTTGAATACGAGATTGAACTCAAGCGCATGCAGATTGAACTTATGAAGCTGCAAAAGCACATGAAGGCGACCGGCACGCGTATTCTTGCGATTTTTGAGGGGCGGGATGCCGCCGGTAAAGGGGGTACCATCAAGCGCATCACCGCGTTTTTAAATCCTCGCCTGACCAAGGTCATTGCCTTGACCAAACCCAGTGATACCGAAGTGACACAATGGTATTTTCAGCGATATGTTCCCCACCTGCCTGCGGCAAGCGAGCTGGTTCTTTTTGATCGCTCCTGGTACAATCGTGCGATGGTGGAACCGGTGATGAATTTCTGCACCGATGAGCAACACAAGCGGTTTTTAAAAGATGTCCCTCTTTTTGAGGAAATGCTGGTCAAGGATGGAATCAAACTGTTTAAATTCTATTTTTCCGTTTCCAAGGATGAGCAGGCCAAACGATTTGCATCACGTAAACTTGACCCGCTCAAGCAGTACAAACTTTCTCCGGTTGACAACCTTGCGCAGAAATTGTGGGATAAATACAGTGTGAAAAAATTCCAGATGCTCAATGAGTCCAATCGCACCCTCTCTCCATGGACAATCATCAGATCGGACTGCAAGAAAAAAGCACGGGTCAACTGCATGAAATATCTGTTAAGCAACCTCGAGTACAAGGGAAAATTAACGGCAAAAGAATTGCATCCTGATCCTGAGATCGTTATCTCAGGCATTGATGAGATAAAACATATGGAGAAAAATCTCTTTTCCCCAAAAGTGCTGCATGGCTGAGACTGTGACATTTTACTGTGCACATTTTCGTGTCGCGTCAATGATGAAATGGCGCAAGATGCGCCAGGGTAGCGTTGACGCAACACGAAGGCTTCTGTAGAAAACGAAAAACGACCTCTTATTTTTTTTTCCCAGACAATCCCCGGAAAGCTGAAAGACCGGCGGAGATCACTTCTCTCATCCGGTCTTCTTCCATAATCCTTCCCCATTGATCGACTGAAAACGTCACCTGATTACCACTCAAGCTCAGCCTGGGTGAGGTCAGGGATACCATCGCTCTCCCTGGTAAAATTTATCAACCTGAAATCAGGCATAAGCATTTCGGCATCGATCCGGTATCGTGGCTGCAGCGATGGTATCCCTTATTGTTGGCAATGGTGGAAATGACAAAATGTCATGCGCTCATACGCTATACGATAGAATGAGGTGGGTTTTGTCTTGGATTTGCATACCTGACGGAGAATCAGGCACTGTTGATGACGAAAAATATATATCTGTTCAAGAATCAAGCAGTTATGCTATAATATCTCAAAGAAAATTTTGACGACAATCACCCGTGGAGGTATTTTTTGCTTCGGCTGCACCTGACAAGGGACAATATGACGGCAACGATTCAGGAACTCGATGTCGACACCGGCGAACTGACGGATGATGGTCTGGCCAGAGATCTGAAAAAACAGGGCATCAGTTTCGGTGTTGATGATAGGGCGCTGCGCAAGGTTGTCTCTATGTATAATCAGTCGGGTCGACTTGAGAATTCCACCATTATCGCCCAAGGTAAAGAACCGGTTACCGGAAGTACCGCCACCCTGCAGCCACATTTCAAAACGGCCCTGCTCGCCATTCAGGAGAATGATTCGGACTCTTCCCACCAGCTTGAGATCAGTGAACTCATGACGTGCGGAGACCTCGTCGCTCTCCTTGAATCTCCCCGGCCGGGAAAAGAGGGTATGACCGTCACCGGTCTGCCTGTCGCCCCGGACGAACCCCCTGAAATTGAGCTGACGATCGGAGAACATCTGGATCTTGATGAGCAGACCGGCCGTATTACCGCCGGCGCGAGCGGTTATCCCGAAATTCTGGTGTGTAGCAAGAAAAATAAAGTATTCATGGAGATTAAACTGACGCCGGCCGTCACCATTGATTCGGAGAAGATGGTGGCCGAACTGTTCCTGTTTCCTCCCCTTCCCGGTGATCCCATTCCTGATCGTGACCAGGTTATCGCTCTGCTTGCGGAACAGGGGGTGATTTACGGAATGAATACCCCGGCCATTGATGAGCTGATCACCCGCTTTGCCACGACGCATCCGCTGGATGGGTATATCCCGGTGGCCCGGGGTATGATGCCGGTGCACGGTCAGGACAGCCATTTGCGTTTTGTTATGGATGTCGGTCCGATTCCGGGTAAAATCCAGCCAAATGGCGAGATTGACTTTCGTGAACGGCAGCTTTTCATCGGAATCAGAGAGGGAGAGATTATCGCCGTCCGAATGGCGGCAACCCCGGGGGAACCCGGCAAAAATCTCTTGGGAGAGATCGTCGCGCCTGTACCCGGCCGAGAACTGCCGGTCAAGGTATCCGATGACGCCTGTTTCGATGAACAAACCGGTGAGGTTCGCGCGGTCCACTCCGGGGTTCTTTCCATCACCGGCGATAACACCATCAAAGTTTGTGCCATGCAGATCATTTCCGGGGATGTGAATTATGGCACCGGCAACATCAGCACAAGGGACGCATTGAAGGTCAGTGGCTCCGTTAAACCACTTTTTACGGTAAGCGCCAACGGTGACGTGGATATTGAGGGCAACGTGGAGTCCGCCCTGATTGCATCAGAGGCTAATATTATTGTTAAAGGGGGAATTCTGGGAGAAAAGTCCAGGTTGCAGGCCGCGGGCGATATTGATATCAACTTTATTGAGCATGGCCGGGCCTTTAGTGACGCTTCAATAATTCTTCGACGTGAGGCTTATTACAGCCGGCTGCACGCCGGCGGTGATCTCCATTGTGATAAAAATTCCAGGGTGATAGGGGGGCAGCTCGTTGCCGCGGGTCAAATTACCTGCGGGACGATCGGTTCGGTAAACGCGCAACCCGGTTTTGTTGCGGCAGGTGTGCAACCAAAGAAACTTCAGCGGATGTTTGATCTGCATCGAAAAAGAGAAAAATTTGAAAAGAAGCTGGTCGGTTTGCAATCAAAAAGCGGGGGACGAGAACCTTCAAAAAAGCTGGCCCGGTTAGAGAAAAAATTAAAAAAAATAACAAAGAATTTAAACAGGATCGACCTGACCGAAACAATCACATCCGGACAACCGATAAAAATTATCGTCCATGGTACCATTTACAGGGGAACGGAAATCCGTATCGGCAACTGTACCATGACCCTGAACAAGGATGCCGACAGGGTTTATTACCAGTATTGCGAGGAATTAGACCTGATCATAGCGCATCCGTTGCCGTAAATTTTTACCAAGGAGAATGGTTCATGTTTGTTCAACTCTGGATGACTACCGATCTGATCACTATAGATCCCGACCAGAATCTGGCCGAGGCGGACAACCTGCTGCAGCGCCACAATATCCGGCGCCTGCCCGTGTTGCAGAACAGGCAACTCGTCGGCATCCTTACTCCGGCCAACATCAGCAACGGATTGCCATCGATCACCGACCCGGAAAACGCGGCCAATCGTGATGCAATTGCCGCCAGCACCCCGGTTCGTTCGATGATGACCTGTAACCCTATAACTATCGGACCGGATGACACGCTGGAACAGGCGGCCTCTTTAATGCGCAAGCATAAAATAGGTGGCCTTCCGGTGGTCAAGGACGGGCGGCTGGCAGGCATTATCTCCGAATCAAATGTCCTTGATGCCCTGCTTGAAGTGTTAGGAACCTGTGAGCATTGTGCCCGGATTGAGTTGAAAATCGAGAAGAATCCCGACGCATTCTACGAACTTCTCGATACCCTTAAAGAATACCGCATGGATGTTCTCTCCATTGTCGTGCTGAGAAATTTCTCCCTGGAGCATAAACTGGTGACGCTCCGCGTCAACGGATCGGAACTCGATGAGATGATCGATGAGCTTTGGGAATCAGGTTTTCAGGTTACCCGGATTTTACGGGAAGATAAGGGAGAATAGCAACCAGCAAAAAAAGATGCTCATGACGCTCAATATATAACCATCAATACAGAATCAAGTTGCGATTCTCCCTTGGTAGCGTTAAATCTGTACTCCAAGCGCATTCTTTTCTTTCCGTGGTCAAGAGAGCCGAAAATTTAGTGATGCCCGGATCAGGTCGTGTTACACCATCCGTTCCTTGGACCAGTCATTATGTTCAAATTCGCTGTGGTCCGGTTTGGGTGGCTTTATTTCCTCCATCCGCTGCTTGAGCCAGACGAGCACCTTGTCTATTTCCCCGGCAAATTCGGCCATGGCCCGGCCCCTGTGACTTACCTTGCTCTTTTGCTCCATGGATACTTCGGCAAAAGTTTTGTCGAAGTCCGGATAAAAGAAAACAGGATCATAACCAAATCCTGATTCTCCTCGTCGTTCCCGAGTGATTTCGCCGTCACATCGCCCCTCCCAGGTCAGAGCGGGTCCTCCCGGAGTGGCCAGGGAAAGCACACATTCGAAATGGGCACGGCGGTTGTCTTTTTCCTCCATCTCATGGAGAAGCTTATCACAGTTTTCCCGGTCAGTTGCCTTCTCTCCGGCATAACGGGCGGAATACACGCCCGGTTGGCCGTCCAGTACATCAACCACCAGGCCGGAATCATCGGCAAGACAGGGAACGCCGAGGACTCTGGCATAGTGGAAGGCTTTTTTATAGGCATTGTCATCAAAGGTCTCTCCATCTTCAATGGCTTCAGGAAGGGGGCCATAATCCTGCAGACATTTAATCTGAACGGGAGAATCCTTTAAAAGCTCCTGAAATTCTTCAACCTTGTTTTTATTGTTTGTCGCAAGGACTATAATTTTGTTCATGGTTTTACCTGCTGTTTAATCTCTGTTAAGGTCTGATTTCCCGCAGCTTGCCGCGAGTATAGTTTATTTTCTGTTCTGCCGCATCTTCTTGCGTAATTTTTTATCATATCGTTCCTGTTCACTATAAATACAGCCACAGTAAGGTTGACGGTAAAGCTTCATGGCAATAGATTCATCAATGCCCTGTTGCCAGCCCTTTCGAAAATCACGGTATAGAAATTCTACCCCGTACCTGTCGGCCAGGTGGCTGCACTTCTCCTTAAGGAGCGAATGGTTTTGATATTTCGAGTACAGCAGGGTCGTTGTAAACCCGTCCATCTCCTGCTCTGCCGCTTTTTTCGCAACCTGGGTCAAGCGCATATCATAGCAGACGGAACAACGTTTTTCCTCATTATGAACGACCTTGCGTAAATACTGCGTCAAACCGTAATTACGATCTATCTCAACGGCAAATTTTTTTTCTTCAGCCAGGGTGACAAGACTACCTATCCTTCGTTTAAATTCGCGATACGGATGAATATTTGGGTTATAAAAATACCCGCTGACATCAATCCCCTCCTCCCGTAACACCCCAAGTGGATAGAGGGTGCATGGTCCGCAGCAGACATGCATTAAAACCCTCATTTTTTCACCTTATACTGCTTGGGATCAATGCCGTAGCTGTGAATTTTATAGTTAATGATGCGCAGGCTGGTATCGAGATATTTTGCCGCTTTTGTCTGGTTGCCTCTGGTTTGCTTCAAGGCATCAATGATCAGGTCCCGTTCAAAATTTTCCACCGCCGTTGCCAGGGAAAGTTGATCCTTTGATTGGATGGAATCGGGACTCTGCAAGGTCGGCGGCAGGTGGATTGACTGGATCGAGTCGGAATCACAGATCAGCACCGCCCGTTCCATGCAATTCTGTAATTCCCGTACATTGCCGGGCCAGTGGTACTGAATAAGCAGGTCAATTGCCGAGGTTGATATTCTGAGGATTTCCTTCCTGTTTTCCCGACAGTATTTATCAAGAAAAAATTCCGCTAACAGCAGGATGTCTGTTCTTCGTTTACGCAGAGGCGGCAGGTAAACCGGAAAGACATTGAGCCGATAATAGAGGTCTTCCCTGAAATGCATCTCGCTGACAGCTGTTTCCAGGTCGCGGTTTGTAGCGGCAACGAGGCGGATATCCGCCTTTATCGTTTCAGTACCGCCGAGTCGCTGAAAGGTGCGCTCCTGGATAACGTTAAGAAGTTTAATTTGTACGGCAGGGCTGATTTCTCCGATTTCATCAAGAAACAACGTCCCGCCTTTTGCCTGTTCAAAACGTCCCTTTTTCCGTTCAGTCGCACCGGTAAATGACCCCTTTTCGTGCCCGAAAAGCTCACTTTCCAGCAGTGTCTCCGGCAGGGCCGAGCAGTTGACGACAATAAAGGGGCCGTTTGCCCGGTGGGAATTATAATGCAGGGCCCTTGCGACAAGGGTTTTCCCGGTCCCCGATTCCCCACGTAAAAGCACGGTGGCATTCGAGTCGGCAACCCGGTGCACCATATCAAAGACCTCCTGCATCCGTGAAGAATTGCCGATAATCTCCTTGATCCGGTTTTGCGAGGTCAGTTCGCGGCGCAGTTGAGAATTTTCACTCCGCAGCGCTTTTTTTTCCTCGTTGGCCTTTTGCACCCGTTGCACTGTTTGCGCGATGAGACCGCTTACAACCATTAAAAAACGAAGATTTTGTTCCGAGCGGCGTCCCAGGTCATCCTCATAAATTCGATCGACCGACAGGGCCCCAATACACCCATTGCCTGACTTGATCGGAACGCAGAGAAATGAGCTTTTTTTCTTCCGTTTATCGCCCCTGGTTCGCGTTCGGTTAAGAAACAGAGGTTCCTCTCCTATCTGTGGCACCAGGATCGGCTCACCGGTTGAGACGACCTTTCCGGTGATTCCCTCCCCAAGTCTGTATCGGCCCCTTTTTCTTGCCTCGGCGCTGATTCCGTAAGCCACCTCTATTTCCAGTTCACCGGTCACCGGGTTCACAATGGTCACGGTACCGTTATCCATCTCCTTTTCTTCATTCAATATTTCAACAATTCGACGAAGTGTATCCTGCAGGTTAGCCGACGAAGCAAGATTTTTGGTGATCTTATACAGGCAACGTAAGTTTTCTTTTTCAATCTCAGAGGTGGGGATAGAGATGTTTTTTTCTGCAGTCATGAATAGAAAGTGAGGAATTATTGACAGTATCTTCGTGAGATGGTAATAACTTTGCGTGCTGGAGGGATGGCCGAGTGGTTTAAGGCGGCGGTCTTGAAAACCGTTGTACGAAAGTACCGTGGGTTCGAATCCTACTCCCTCCGCCAACGCAAACACGAGCGGAGAGATGACCGAGCTGGCCGATGGTGCTCGCCTGCTAAGCGAGTGTGGGGGTTATACTCCACCGAGGGTTCGAATCCCTCTCTCTCCGCCATGGGTCGAGCGTTCTAAAATCCCCACAGCAGGCTGCGTTTCACCCAGCCGGTCACCCCTTTGTCATGATGTACCTTTACCCAGCCGTTTTTTTGCTTCAGCGTTTTAAACACCACTCCATAATAAGCCTTGGCCACGATTCTGCTCCTGGTTCCCGCTCCACTTCGCACGTTAATCCGTTTTTTTGATTTTCTGTGAACCTTGACGATCATGTGTGGGCTCTTTCTTACAACTTTTTTATTCACCCACCCGATCGTGCCTTCAAAATCCTGAACCCGGATCCAATGGCCTTTTCTTTTTAAAACCTTAAGCGGAAAACCTGATCCCAGCTTCCAGATTATTTTATATTTTGTTCCTGGTCCCGAGCGCATATTCACGTTATTTCCGCGGATGGAAACCATTTCCGCGATGGCCGCTGTGGCCTGGACAACAAAAAGGACAAGGAATAAAAGGAGAAAAAATATTTTCTTTGTTTTCATGTCGTTACTGAATGGTTATTGGGGTGGAACAACAGCGGGTTTCTTTTTAGCCGGAATCATTTTATAGCCGGCAACCGTTATATATATTGCGTCAAACGTGCAGGCATCGGTCATACATTTCATACAGTTGATACATTCACCACTACCGGGAGTTTCATTAAACTTGATTTCAACGGGACATACTTTATGACAAGCCTTGCAATTTGTACAGGCATCTTTGTCTAATTGCAACTGAATCAGGCTGAATCTGTTAAAAAGAGCGTAAAAAGCACCTAATGGGCAGACAGTCCGGCAAAAAGGCCGCGAGGCCAATACGCTCCAGATGGTAAAGCCTATGAGAATGACCAACTTGTTGATGTACAGAAAACCTATCGTTGTTCGCAGGTCCGGCATCAATAGAATCATTGGAATACCGGCTTCCAGGGTTCCCGCCGGACAAACATACTTACAAAACCATGGTTTGCCCAGGCCAAATTGATCTAAGAATATCAACGGAAATACAACGACAAAAAAAACAAAGAACCCATACTTTAACCAATTGAGCAGTGGCGGAATTGAATACTTTTTGGATGGTATTTTATACAATACTTCCTGAAACAGGCCAAAGGGACAAGCCCAGCCGCAGATAAAACGGCCAAATGTAGTCCCGAGAAGCCCCAGCCAGCCAATGACAAAAGTACCGACATAATATTTACCGGTCTGCAGAGAAAAACGTATCCCGAGAAGAAGCTGCTGCAAACTGCCGATAGGACAATATGTTGTCGCGGCTGGGCAGGAATAACAGTTTAAGCCCGGTGAACAGATAATCTTCAGTGGTCCCTGATAAAGATTGCCTGTAAAGGGAAAGCCCCAGAACCCGTTGACAAGAAAAATCCAGAGGATCTGGATCCATTTTCTGGCTATCTGCATTAACCTACCCTATGCCGATACATTCAAGACAGATTGACTTGGCCTGCTCAAGCACCCTTGTCGGTTCCCCAAGAAAGATACCGATTAGCCAGAGGAGAAGAAACAGACCAAGAAGAACTGAGGATATTTTTCGCTGCTTATCATTCATTTTCACTGCTCCTCACCAAGACGCCTCAGAACGGACTCTCGTTTTTCCCCGATTCCACGCTCTATATCACGGCGATCATCAAGAACAATGTTTGTTACCACCCGCTGGACACCCAGGCTAAAGGGATAATTATGAATTTCCGTGGCCAGCTGCAATAATTCCGCTGGAGTGCCATGGATAATAGTTCCCATGTCGACGAGTTGATAATCAGCCTGTCTTTCCTGGAGAAGCTTCTGAACTCCGGCGACGTACTCTCCAACACTTGCCGTGCCCGTACCCATCGGCAGTATTGTAATTTGCATAAGGGCCATGTGAATTTCCCATATATTTTCAGCCTGTTAGGCTTGTTTTAACGTTTGAAGAAAAAAGAAGATATCATCAAGAGTAATGCAGTTCAATCTTTCCCCTCGTTTGCAGTCAGCAGGCTGACTAAACGATCCAGGTCGTCGACGGAATAGTATTCAATTTCAAGCCTTCCCCTGCTTCCGTTTTGCAAGATGCGAACTTTAGTATTTAAGGAGTTGGTCATCTGATTTGTCAGAGCTTTACAATAAGATTTAGGAAGGTCCCCGTCGATTTCCCGTACGCTCTTACGATTTTCCTTCTTTTTTATGGTTTTTCTCCCTGCCCTGCATAACTGTTCTGTTTGCCGAACCGAGAGTTTATCTTTTATGATTTTATCACGAACCTCCAACATGAAATCCGGTTCATCGTTTAAGCGGAGCAACACCCTGGCATGGCCTTCGCTGATTCGCTGCTCGATTACGTCTCCCTGGATTTGCCTCGGCAGCTTAAGCAGACGGAGGACATTGGTGATGGTAGATCGTTTTTTCCCAACCTTTCTGGAAACCTCTTCCTGGGTCAGTTTAAACTCCTCTATGAGACGCGCATAGGCCAGCGCTTCTTCAATGGCGTTGAGATCATGCCGCTGAATGTTTTCAATGAGCGCCAGCTCCAACCGTTCATTTTTGTTAGCCGCGGCCATGACAACGACCGGCACCTCGTCCCTGTCCGCCATTTTCGCCGCCCGCAAACGGCGCTCACCCGCAATCAAATGGTAGCGGTTCCCTTTTGAGCGCGTTACCAGCAATGGCTGGATTACTCCCCTCTCACGGATAGATTCTGACAGATCCATGAGCTTGTCCGGATCAAAATAACTTCTCGGTTGCTGGGGGTTCGGTTCTATCCTGTCGATATCACACATAAAAAATTTATCTTCGCTGTCGATTTCAAGGTCGGTGGGAAGCAATGCCCCAACCCCCCTGCCTAAAACATTTTTGCCGCTCATCTTACTTCCCCCTGGTCCGCCGCAGAAATTCATTGCCAAATTTCATATATGCCTTAGCGCCTGTGCTGTTTTTATCATATTCGAGAATTGTCTTGCCGTGGCTCGGACTTTCACTTAATCGAACATTTCTCGGAATAACTGTTTTATAGACTTGATCCCCAAAGTGGTTTTGAATCTCCTCGGCAACGAGATAGGTTAATCGATTGCGGCGATCAAACATGGTCAACAGTAATCCTTCAATAAAAAGCCCATGATTAAGTGTTTTTTTCACCTTGCGAATTGTATTGACAAGAAGAGCAAGCCCTTCGAGAGCAAAATATTCGCATTGCAGTGGAATAAGCACGGAGTCGGCTGCCGTCAGGCCGTTTATTGTGAGCAGGCCCAGAGAAGGCGGACAGTCTATAATGATAAAATGAAAGCGATCTCGAATGGGACGCAGAATTGAGCGGAGTTGTTTTTCACGGTTTTTTAATGAAATTAACTCTACCTCAACTCCGACAAGATCGATAGAAGCGGGAAGGATACTCAGGTTTTTCAGATTGGTCGATTGGATACTGGCATCGGCATCGCTGTTTCCCATGTAACACTGGTAAATATTTTTATCCTCACTGGCCTTGAACATGCCTACACCACTGGAGACATTTCCCTGCGGGTCAGAATCAACAAGCAATACCTTCTTACCCTTCGAAGCCAGAACAGCAGAGAGATTCAATGCAGTTGTTGTCTTCCCTACCCCACCCTTCTGGTTGGCCAGTACGACCACCTTAGCTTTCATTGTTTTCATGGACCGTCCATTCCTTGTCGTAATTTATGATCGGGAGTATACTATAGTCTTTTACAGGGGAGAACCATTTTTTTAATGTTTCACGTGAAACATCCCCTGTTTTTTGCTGCGTATCCAGTGTTGTACCCGGTGGGCATGCATTTTTATATTTTCTATTTTTGGTGATGGTCATGCGAAGTGATGTGTTGGTTATAGGGAGTGGAATTGCCGGATTATCGTTTGCGTTGAAGGTTTCCTCTTTTTGCTCGGTAACCCTGGTAACAAAAAAAGCGAGTGCTGATACAGCCACAAACCTTGCTCAGGGCGGTATCGCCGCTGTTTTATCGGAGGGAGATTCTCCGCGTTTACATGAGCAGGACACCCTGCGCTCCGGTGACGGCCTTTGTAACAAAGAGGTGGTTCGGCTGGTTGTGGAGACCGGAGCGGAGCGGGTCAAGGAATTGGTTGATTTCGGAGTTCGTTTCCAGCAAGGGAAAGGAGGCGAAGAATTTGATCTCGGAATGGAGGGGGGGCATTCCCATCGACGCGTAGCCCATGCCTTTGATCTGACAGGCCACGAAATCGAACGGGCGTTGTTGGAAAAAATCAGCGAACAGGATAATGTGGAAGTATTGGAAGATCATATTGCCATCGACCTGTTAATTGCCTCGCGAGTTGACGGCCGTCGCGTTTCAATTAATGGTCGGGACAAATGTATCGGCGCCTATGTGATGGACCGGGAGACCCGGGAAGTAGAGACGAGGTTGAGCCGGTCAACCGTCCTCTGTACCGGCGGTTGCGGAAAAGTGTATTTGTATACCACCAATCCTGATATTGCTACCGGAGATGGGGTCGCCATGGCCTACAGGGCAGGGGCCAATGTCGCCAATCTGGAGTTTGTCCAGTTTCATCCGACCTGTTTTTATAACAGCCGAATTAAAAATTTTCTTATTTCAGAGGCCGTCAGAGGGGAGGGCGGCGTCCTTGTTAATTCAAAGGGTGAACCTTTCATGCTGCAGCATGACAGTAGGGGAGACCTTGCTACGAGGGATACGGTAGCCCGTGGCATTGATGCTGAAATGAAGGCAAGCGGGGCTGATTGTGTTTTTCTTGATATCACCCACCGGGACAGTGATTTTGTCCGCAAAAGGTTTCCAACTATCTACGCGACATGTAAAAAATATGGAGTAGACATAACGAAAGACCCGATACCCGTTGTACCGGCAGCTCATTATATGTGTGGCGGGGTAGAGGTTGACTCCTGGGGGGAAACATCTGTTGCAAATCTGTTCGCTCTCGGTGAAACTGCCTGCACTGGATTACACGGTGCAAACAGACTGGCAAGCAATTCACTGCTTGAAGCCGTTGTTTTTGCAGATCGTGCGGCGCAACATTTGAAAAAGAACTGGCCCGTGTTGCAACAGCAACCATTTATAGATACTTCGAAATGGAGAGACGGGGCGGCGGGATCCATTGAAGAGTATGTTTTAATCAGCCATAACTGGGATCAGATCCGACGTTTGATGTGGGACTATGTTGGTATTGTTCGTCGCGAAAAGAGATTACAGCTGGCAAAACGCAGGATTGCGCTGCTGCTGATGGAGATCAAGGAACATTTTGATGATTATCTGCTCACTGCGGATCTGGTTGAGTTGAGAAATATTGCTGTTATTGCCGATCTCATAATCAAATGCGCAAGCCTGCGTAAGGAATCAAGAGGACTCCATTATATTGTGGATTATCCGCAACGGGATGATCTTCATTTTAAAAAAGATACGGTTCTCTGCAAGAAATCACAAGCGGCTGAATAAAGAAAGGATACAGGTATGTTGACTACCCTGCATAAAATAGCTGAACGAAAAATAGAAAAGGCAATAGCGGAGGGAAAAGTACCGGATCTGAGTCACTGGAAAAATAAACCGCTGCCAGAAGATAACATGCAAAATGTTCCAACCGACTTACGGTTGGCATACAGAATGCTTAAAAATTCCGGATACATACCTGAAGAGCTGGCCTTGCGCAAAGAAATTGTCCGGACCGAAGAGTTACTTGCGGCGGCAGTTGATGAACAGGAAAAGTATAAGCAGTTGAAAAAATTAAATTATCTGAAATTTAAACTGGAATGCCGCCGAGGCCGCCCCCTGCATATTAATGAAGATTCTCCTTATTTTGGTAAGGTGGTAGATCGCGTCAGGTAATCTCTTTGATTGCGGGGCGTTACCACCTTCTCCGGTGCCAGGCGCATTTTTCCTGCTGGTTATGCCGGTGAATCAGAGCTCCATCACATCTTCATATATTTCCGTATGTTCTCGTATTTTTGCGCCATTACCTATGGTTGCGATATACTTGTTTTCCGCGAGATTTCTCAGGTACGGGGCAAAAGATTTAAGATCGGCGACAGTTGCTGCTAAAATCTCTCTGACACGTTGCCGTTTAAAGGACGAGGTGATACCGAGCAGGCATTCATTACGGGCAGTAGCCCCAAGGGTCGCAGGGCCCTGATGTGGATCAAAATTGCCATAAGTACCTATAATCAACTGTCTGAGAACTGACGCGGGAAGATCGATATCCTGAACCTGGTGCCAGGCATCATCATAGGCGGCAAAGGTTCTAACTATTTGCGGATCACGATAGCTCACCATGGCAAGATTACCGGTTCGTTGATTGAACTGAATGAAACAACCGTAAGCGCCTCCGATTTGACGAACGCTATTCCACAGGTAATCACGGGATAACCATGTCTTTAAAACTTCAAATCCGCCATTATACGCATCGGGATCGGGAAAAAGCTTGCACCCCTGTACATTGTAAACAACTTCGGCAGAAGTGCAAAATGCCTGTTTTGCGGGGTGTTGGGGGAACTGCGGGGTAACCGGCACGGGAAGGTCATCGACAGGGGAGGGGAGCAGGGTCGTCAGCTGTTTTTTGAAGCGAAAGATATCTTCGTGTCGCGAGGTAATGGAGGTAATCAGATATTTTTTTACCAACAGGTGTTCTTTCAAGGATTGGAGGGTTTGCAGGAATTGTTCTTCAAGTTCATCATAATCGGCAGCCAGCTTTTTCAGCGCGAGATAGGACGTTGCACCGGTTACCTGTTCGTTATATTTGCCGGCCAGGCTGAGATGGGATAAAACACGAATAGATGCCAGAGAATAACCTTCACTCTGGACACTGTGTTCGGACCAGGCGAATTCCCGCTGCACGATGTCACGGATCCGGCTTTGATCATTAAAATCGACCTCCCGCAGGACATTGCGCACCAGAGCCAGCGCATCATCAAGGTATGTGGAAAGAGCCTTGACCTGGAACCAGAGAACAGGGCGCAGGGAATCGGGCTTATTTTGCTGGGTATAGGTGGAAAATGAGTGGCTGAAGCCGCCGGTACAGATATTGATCTGTTTGGCAAATTGCCTGTAATCCATGTCTTTCGTACCGATCTCGGTCACGATGGTACCGAACAGGTCAAGATAGATCAGCGACTCTGCGGGCAGTCCTGAACAGTCAAAGCCGACATCAATGTAAGAAATAGAATTGGTGTCAAGTTCGCTCACGATCAATGGAATATCGTCAACAGTATCGGGAACAGCCTGAAAAAAGTTTGGCTTTGGATCAAGATCTTCAATGGTAAGAGACGGCAGCAAGGCCAGTGTCTGTTCATCATTTGCCGTGGTCTGCATGTTGAGAAGTTCCCGGGTGTGTTCGATAAGTTGTTCCATGCCGTTAGTACCCAGCTTTTGTTCATAAGCGGCAATTTGCTGTTGTTCCGTGCGAAGAGTTTCCTCCATCTTTTTAGGATCAGGTTTCAATGTGACTACGACACTCTCATTATTGTCAAGAAGCACTTGCTTGATCAGTTTTTCAAAATAATTATCCTCAAGCGCATCTTTACGAATTTCAGCAAAAAGCTGCTCAATCTGCAGGGCCTCAAAAGGGTCGGCGCCATATTTCATGGCGGGCAGGGCCTTATTGATAAGGTCAAGTCCGCGTTGGGCCTTGTTCATCTCCTCACGGACGGAAAATTCATATTTATTTAACTCGGAGAGCACAAGGTCGTGATCTAACCCTTCCTCTGCCATGCTCTGCAGAGTCTTAGTGTATACCGCAAGAAACCGGTCTCTCTTTTCTTCATCGCAACCTATCAGGTAGGTCAGCATAAAGGTTTTAAATGATGAAGATGTGACAAAAAAACCGCCGAAATCCCGACAGAGTCCGGCCTGAATAACAGCATTTTTAAGAGGAGATGCGTCTGAATTATATAAAATATTAGCAATAATCCGCAAAGCGGTATTGCGTTTGCGATCCAGAACATTACCGGTTAAAGAGCCGACAGCAAGAAAGGTTTTTCCTTCCACACCACTTTCCGGTCCAACTGCATAGCTTTCCTCTATAAAGATTGGGCCTGCAATGGCGTTGCCGGTCACAATTTGAGCCTTGTCACCGGGGGCATCGTACCGGCTGAGGAAATTATCCTGGACATAGGCGAGTTCGTCATTAAGATCAGCATCACCATAGAAAAACAGGGTGGCGTTAGATGGATGATAATGTGTCTGATGAAAGGCGACAAACTCTTCATAGGACAGTTCAGGGATAACGGCCGGATCACCGCCTGATTCAAATGCGTATGTAGAACCGGGCATAAGCGCCTTGATGGTGTTGTGAAACAGATGGCGGAAGGGATCGGAAAAGGCGCCTTTCATCTCGTTGTAGACAACGCCCTGATATTGAAGGGGCTGCTCAAGACTCTCCCGATGGTAATGCCAGCCTTCCTGTTCAAAGGTGGAGCGCTCAAGCAGGGGGTGCAGGGTGACGTCACAATAGACGTCCAGAATATTAAAATATTCGGTGGTATTACGGGTGGCAAAGGGATACCATGTGGTATCGGAGCCGGTCATGGCATTTAAAAAGGTCATGAGCCCACCCTTATTTATTTCTCCAAATACATCCCTGACCGGATATTTTTTTGATCCCATAAGTACGGAATGTTCAAGAATATGGGCCACCCCCGTTGAATCCTCGGGAACAGTCTGAAAGGCTACGCAGAAGGTCTTATTGGGATCGTCGTTTTTTATAGCCAGCGCGGGGGTGCCGAGGATATGGTGCTCAAACAGATAGACCGTAGAGCTGATTTCCCTGATGAATTCCTTCTTCTTCAAGGTAAAGCCATGATAGGTGGAGCTTGGTGTGAAGTCTGTCATAATTGTTTGAGTTAAAAAGTTTTATAAGAATCAAGCAGCAGGGTAACAGGGCCGTCGTTAGTCAGACGTACCTCCATCCTGGCTTGAAATTCACCGGTTTGAACAGTTATTCCTTTCCTACAGATAGTATCAATAAAATCTTGATACAATTCGCGGGCAAGATCAGGTCGCGCAGCTTGCGACCAGGAAGGCCGCCTCCCTTTGCGACAGTCACCAAAGAGGGTAAACTGTGAAACAACGAGCATTTCACCGCTGGTATCAAGGAGGGACAGATTCATTTTGCCCTGCAGGTCATCAAAAATTCGAAGCCGGATTATCTTATCACACATCCAGCGAACATCCTGGTCGGTATCTTTGGCATGAACGGCTAAAAGCACAAGCAGCCCCTGTTTTATAGCACCGGTTCGGACATTGTCAATCAGGACCTCTGCACAACTGACCCGTTGTATTACGGCGCGCATGGCAACAACCTGTTTTCAGAGGGATACAGAAAAGGAAAATGGATGGAGCAGAAGAGAGAACAGAACACAGGGGAATTTTCAGAGTTAAACAGGGACGGCTGCGCATACAACCGCCCCCGTCCTTTGCACTCAATCAGCTTCCCAGAAATCTTCCTTGGCCGCACCGCATTTCGGGCAGACCCAGTCTTCAGGCACATCTTCCCAGGGTGTGCCGGGATCCACACCGTGCTCATAATCACCTTCTTCCGGATCGTAAATATAGCCGCAAGGGCATTCCCATTTCTGCATAGCAAGTCTCCTTTCAAATATGGTTTGGAATGAAAAACTGTTTTATGAATAGTAAGGAGTTTATCAAAACTGTCAAGAATTTGCTGCAGGAAGTGGAAAATAGCGTTGAAAGTTGATCAGTTATCTCCGTCGGTACCGGCAAGACTACCGAGGTATTTCACTATGCTTACCGCGGCAAGGGCAGCTGTTTCAGCCCTGAGGACGTAGGGGCCGAGACGAACGCTCTGAAAGTTATTGTCAGTAGCCCATTCTACCTCCTGGTCATTAAAACCTCCTTCCGGACCAATCAGGAGCAGAACCTGCCCGGGAACCGCTAAATACCCGGGAGTAAGAAAAGACCGCTTTTCTTTTTCCCAGCAGAATACCGGATAAGGGAAGGCGGCGACGGATATGTCTGCAAGTTCCTGGACAGAAGAAATTCGCATGGGATTGGCACGGCCGCACTGCTTGCAGGATTCAAGTACGACCCGCTGCCAGCGATCTATACGGCGCTCAAGATTTTTTCCCGCTTCACAGTAACAGCTCAGCACAGGTATCAGGGTTGCAACACCGAGTTCGGTCGCCTTTTGCACAACAACATCCATTTTTTTTCCCTTCAATATCCCCTGGGCCAGGGTTACTGGAAAGGGGTCATGAACAAGTTCAACATATTTTTGAATGATTCGACCTCGAATGCTGTCTGGGGTTAGATTTTGAACTTCAGCCTGGTAGATTGTTCCGGTACCATCAAAAAGCTCAATATTGCTGCCGGGTTGCAGTCGAAGAACCACGCGCAGGTGATGGACTTCAGGGCCTGTCAACAAGATGGTTTCGCCGGTAATTTCCTCCGGCCGGACAAAAAAGCGACGCATGGTCAGCGAAAGCAGTAAGGATCAAGCTCATTAAAGATATCTTTGCCAAAACCATGAGCAACGGCAGGACAACCACCGCAGACAGGTCTGATTTCACAATCTTTACAGGCGGAAGAACCGGAGCGGTAGCGTCTTGCAATCTCACTATGATAGATTTCGGAAAAGGTTTGTGTACAAATATTGCCGATAGGAGAGGGGAGTTTCCGGCAGGCATGGACCTCACCGTCAGGGAGAAGGGAAACAAAGTTGAAGGCGGCGCCGCAGCCATAGCCGGCACAGCCACCGATATAGGGCATGGATTTCTTATGGCGCAGCAGATTGAAAAAGTTGTCCTTCAGACTCATACAGGGATTGTTTTTGCCTGCCTCCATGTAGCGCTCAAGAAAGGCGGGGAAATCCTCAGGGCGGACTGAAGCGAGATCAGTGCCTTCCCCCACCATGGCCAACCGGTTGAAGGTAAATTGGTTGGTCCGGTCCCGCAGGAGTTCGGCCAATTCAATGACTTCTTCCATGTTAGCCCTGGTCAGGGTCAACATGACCATTGAGTAGATGTTTAGTTCTGTCAGCAGATCAAGAAAATCAAAAATCCGGTCAAAATGGCCCTGACCCCGCATGTAATCGTTATGCTCGCGAAGCCCTTCAAGGCTGACCTGGTAGAATTCCGGCTTCTGGATGGCCATCATTTCTTCAATCCGGTGCCTCGGCATGGGATTACCAAGAATGGCGAGCAGGAAACCACGGTCAGCGGCCTCTTGGTACAACGCATTGAAATGGGGATACAACAGGGGATTGCCGCCGGTAAAGGTCACCTGGGTAAAAACGTTGTGCCCGGTACAGAAATCATACAAATCGTCGAGTACTCTGACCGCCTCGCCAAGTTCCATCGTCGTCCGGTCACTGCGATCGTAGCAGTGACGGCAGTGGAGATCACAAACCTGGGTGATGTGCCACTGCAGGGTAAAGGTCGGTGTTGAGAACCGTTCGGGATTGGTGATATCACCCCGGGGAAAGTCCACCCCGCGAACGAGTTTTGATTTCGGAGTCAAGAGCAGACCCCGATATACTGCACTATAAAGTATGTCATCAATGGTCCCGATTGGGACCCCGGCCTCTTCAGCGGCCTGTTTGGAACTTGTGGAATCGCTGATCAGTTTGAGGGCCAGCAGATCATGGCCGCTCGCATCAATGACAAGAATTTCACCGGTTTCAGGCTTGCGATAGACCAGAACGTGGCCCGGTTGCTCCTTTGGCTGCTCCTGTGAATCAGTGAGCAGTCCCGGCAGGCCGGCCCATTGCACGGGTATGAACTCCAGAGTAGGATTAATCATTCGTTGCGCAACGTTTTCAGGGATAGGTGACGAATCGGTTTTTAATCGATGGCAACTACGTTCAATCTTGGATAAATCAAGAAGATACGGATATGTTCTGCAGGCTTCAGGATGTTGTTCCAGGTACTCGGGCAACTGCCGATAATCAATTTGGGGCAGTTCGACAGCGAGCAGGGCACTGCAGGCCGGATAGACAGTGGTTAATGATACAGGTGTTTTTTCCGACAAGGATTTCCCCCCGGTTTGAGGAAGGTCATATAGCGAGTACTCGATTTCATAAAAAAAGCCGGTAACCTCGAAGGCTACCGGCTTGAAATACTACACGTTGAACGTGCAACCTGCACGTTTATTTTTTATGGCCTCAGCCACTGTTGCCGCCTTTCTTGACGCCTTCCATGCCCTTATCCATGGCCTTACCGGCTTCGTCACTCGCTTTGTCTACAGCTTTTTTAGCTTCCTCGGTAGCGGTATCAACGGCCTTCTCTTTGGCCTCGCCTACCATACCTTCTACTTTTTCCTTGGCCGCGTCACCGACGCTTTCCATTTTGCCATCACTACCTGCGGCTGCTTTTACTGCTTGCTCAGTGCTACCTGCACTGGGTGCTGCACCTCAACCGCTGCCGGCGCCTGTGGCTGCTTTAACTCCATGCTCAGTGCTACCTGCACTGGGTTCGTGACCTCAACCGCTACCGGATGCATGTGCTCCGGGAACGGAGATGCCTCCGGCACTGATCAGGCCGGCTACGCCCAGACCGGCAAGGAATTTTTTCATGTCCTTACTTATCATCAGGGGATCCTCCTTGAAAAAAGGGATAAGAGAAGAGCGAAGAAGTAGATACAACACTATCTTCTTCATGAGTCCTTATATTTACAGTTTCATGCAGGAGTGTCAAGAAAAATAGGATTATTTATCAGTTACAGCGAGTAAAGGTCTTTATAATATAGGGCTCTCGGCCCGGAATTTTCCGGATTGAAGTCTGCTTGAATTTGGATGGAGAAAACTCAGGGAAACAGGCATCTCCGGTAACAGCGTAAGGGAGAACGCTGAGAATTATGGTATCGGCAAAGGGCAGGGCCAGTCGGTAGATCTGTTCGCCACCAATAATAAAGATTTTCATTTCATTTGCACAGAGCCCAATCCCTTCTTCCAGTGAATGCACCACCTCGCTACCTCCTGCCCGAAAATCCGAATTTCTGCTGATAACGATGTTTCG